>JAJBVQ010000249.1 GCA_020859745.1 Rikenellaceae bacterium | reverse complement strand
CCGAGCGGCCCACGTTGTCCCACACCCTGCTCCGGCAGCGCCTCTTCCCCGTGGTCGACAAATCGAAAAAGACCACCTTCCTGCTGATTGACAACTTCCGGTACGACCAGTGGCTGATGATCCGGCCCCTGTTGCACAACCATTTCGACGTCGCCAGCGAAGATTTCTACTGCGCACTGCTGCCCACGGCGACCCAATACGCCCGCAACGCCCTGTTCGCCGGGCTGACGCCGCTGGCCATCTCCAAGCTGATGCCCGATCTGTGGCTCAACGACAACCAGGAGGGCGGCAAAAACCGCTACGAAGAGGATTTCCTGCGGCGGCAGCTGCAACAGTTCGGCAAACCCTACAAGATGAGCTTCGACAAACTCGTGCGGCCCGAACAGGGTAAAAAGCTGCTCGAAAGCATCGACCGGCTCTCCAGCGTCGATCTGTCGGTAGTGGTCTACAACTTCCTCGACATCCTGTCGCACGCCCGCACCGAGAGCGAGATCATCCGCGAGCTGGCCGAAGAGGAGGTTGCCTTCCGGTCGCTCACCCGATCGTGGTTCGAGCACTCCGACCTGTGGGAGATTATGAAACAGCTCTCCGAGCGTGGGCATACCATCGTCATCACCAGCGATCACGGGACGATCCGCGTGGACAACCCCGTAAAGGTGATCGGCGACCGCGAAACCTCGCCGAACCTGCGCTACAAAAGCGGGCGCAACCTCAATTACGACCCCAAACAGGTGTTCGCCATCACCAAGCCGGAGGAGGCCCACCTGCCCAAATCCAACCTCACCTCGACCTATATCTTCGCCTACGACCACGATTTCCTGGTCTACCCGAACAACTTCAACCAACACGTGCGGTACTATAAGAACACCTTCCAGCACGGTGGCATCTCGATGGAAGAGATGATGGTACCCTACATCGTCCTCAACCCGAAATAGCCTGTTTTTCGGGCAAAAGTCGTATCTTGCGGCCCAAGACGATTACAGATGAAGACGATCACGATAAAAGGACTTTCCGACCTGCCCGACGCGGCGGAAGAGCTGCTGGCCGAAGCCGTTGCACGCGGGGCGACCATCGTCGCTTTCTACGGGGCGATGGGAGCCGGTAAAACGACCCTTATCAAAGAGATTTGCTGCCAGCTGGGGATCGACCCGCAGGAGGTGAACAGCCCATCGTTCTCGATCGTCAACGTGTATAACTCGGTGCCTGAGGCCGAAGACGATCCGTCCCGCGCTATGGCCGGCGGGCCGCGGACGGTCTACCATTTCGACTTCTACCGCATCCGTTCGGTCGAGGAGGCCTACGACTTCGGTTACGAGGAGTATTTCTTCAGCGGCGACCTTTGCCTGGTCGAGTGGCCGGAGAAGATCGAGGAGCTGTTGCCGGAAGACGCCATGATCGTGCGGCTGACGGCTGTGGACGAAGATACCCGCACCCTCGAAATCGAAGATTGACCCATTTAGCATGCCCCGCATCCACACCATACGGACTCTCTTGCCGGGACTCGCCTGTTGCGTGATTCTCGGGCTTCCCGGTACGGCTATCGCCAACAAGCGGAATACCGCGCCGGCGGCGGATACCGTGGCCGTGTGCGACATGGTGCCGACCCTTTTTGCGGACAATTCTACCGGAGCCTTTATCCGCACCGGCGAGATGGTGGCCGAACGGGACATCGCTTTCTTTACCGGCGACCTGCTGGAAACCTACAAGATCTTGAAAAACGACCCGCGCAACCTGACGCGGCTCTTCATCCGCTGCGACCGGAACTGGGGCGCGACGGCCTACGCTTTGGCTTTGCAGGCGGCCTCGCGGGTACCGATGCAGGTGGTGCTGATGAATTACGACGCTGCGGGCCGGGACTGGGAGCGCACCGCCATCGGCATGGGAATGATCTACAAAGGAAGCCTCCAACCGGCATACACATTCGGTATCTACGTGAACCGGCAGCAGGAGGTGTGGCGCAAAATGCTCGAAGCGCCCCTGCGCTGGCGCAGGACGTTCCTGGACCGGTAGTTCCTTTCCGGTACTTTTCTTCATGTTTTTGTTGCATAATCCGCCGGAATCGTTATATTTGCATATACCGATGAGGACGATCCGCACATATTCCCTTTCCGTTCCGACAGTTTCGCTGACGGCAGGTGAGGTACGTGCGTTATTCTCCGGTACATTCACGACACACACGACAGCTACGACCCCTTGGGGGTTATAGCATCTTTTTGCTTCCGGTCACGGGGCGCCTGCGGTCACATACCGATTTTCTGAAGGAAGCGAGGCTTCCGCCGCAGTTTTCACTCTAATCCGTTTCATTGTTCTGTTATTTGTACGTACCCGTACCACAGTGTCGCTTTTTGGCTTCGCTAATCCGGGCGTGTCAGGCCTTATGTTGTTGGGTCGGAGCCAGCGGAGGCCAAACAAAGCGTAGCGAGTGTTAACTGCGCTGCCGCTTGTTTTGGCTTCGCCTTCCTCGTGCTTGCGAGGCACCGTCAGCAAGCTGCCGTGCTCCCGCTTCGCTACTCGGTTCCTTCTCGCCGTTCGGCTATGTAAGC
>JAJBVQ010000169.1 GCA_020859745.1 Rikenellaceae bacterium | reverse complement strand
TTTCAATGGTGTGCGCGCGGCAATGGACCACTTCCCGAAGTCGGACGTGCTGCATTTCGTGACGGAGGATTCGACGATCGTGTCGGTGCGGCCGAGCGGGACGGAGCCGAAGATCAAGTTCTATTTCGGGGTGCGGGAGCCGCTTTCGGATGTGGCGCAATATGATGCCGTGAATGCCCAGCTGGGTGAAAAGATCGAACGGATTAAAAAGGAGCTGCACCTTGTCTGAGACGGAGTTGACGTTTTTAGGGACCGGCACCTCGCAAGGGGTGCCGATCATCGGTTGTGGCTGTGAGGTCTGTACTTCGGCGGACGCGCACGACAAACGGCTGCGCTCGTCGGTGCTTATCGAGCAAAACGGGGTGCGGATCGTGATCGATACGGGGCCGGATTTCCGGTACCAGATGCTGCGGGAGCATATCGCCGGGATCGACGCGATCCTGTACACGCACGAGCATATGGATCATGTGGGCGGGATGGACGACGTGCGGGCGTTCAACTATGTGATGCGGCGGCCGGTGGATATCTATTGCGAGCCGAGGGTCGAGCGGACATTGAAGCGGATCTTCGACTATGCTTTCACGGAGCATAAGTATCCGGGAGTGCCGGAGGTGGTGCTGCACCCGATCCTCTCTTCGGAAGCGGCGTTCGATGTCCACGGGGTGCGGGTGGTGCCGGTGCGGGGGATGCACTTCAAATTGCCCGTGCTGGGGTACCGGATCGGGAATATTTGTTACCTGACGGATATGAATGCGATCGGGGAGAGTGAGATCGAGAAGTTCAGGGGGATCGATATATTGGTGGTCAACGCTTTGCGGCGTGAGCATCATATTTCGCATTTCACGCTGGACGAGGCGCTGGCAGTGATTGCGAAAGCCGAACCGAAACGGGCGTATTTGACCCATATTTCACATCAACTGGGGCTGTATGAGGATCTTTGCAAGGAGTTGCCGGAGAATGTCTTTCCGGCGTATGACGGATTGAAAATCAAAGCGTAACGAATGGATTTCAAAGGTAAAGTAGTGATCGTGACGGGAGCGTCGTCGGGGATCGGGGAGGCGCTGGCGCGCCGTTTCTCGGCTTTGGGGGCGCATGTGGTGGCGGGGGCCAGGTCGCTTGAGAAGTTGGAGGCATTGGTGGGGGAGTTGCCCAGTGGGGGGATTGCGGTGCAGTGCGACGTGTCGAAAGAAGCGGACTGCAAACGGCTGGTGGACAGGGCGGTGGAAACTTTCGGGCGGATCGACGTGCTTGTCAATAATGCCGGGATTTCGATGCGGGCGCTGTTCGACGATGTGGACCTGGATGTGCTGCGCAGGCTGATGGATACCAATTTCTGGGGCAGTGTTTATTGCACGAAGTATGCGCTTCCTTTTATACAGGCTACGCGGGGCTCGATCGTGGGAATTTCGTCGGTGGCGGGGTTCCACGGGCTGCCGGGGAGGACAGGCTATTCGGCATCGAAATATGCGATGCACGGCCTGTTGGAGACGGTGCGGGTCGAGAATCTGAAGAGGGGGGTGCATGTGCTGATTGTGGCGCCGGGATTCACGGCTTCCAACGTGCGGTTCTCGGCTTTGACGGCGGACGGTTCGCAGCAAGGGGCTTCGCCGCGCGAGGAGGGCAAAATGATGACGGCGGACGAGGCGGCGAAACGGATTATCAAAGCCATAACGCGGCGGAAACGGACTTTGTTGATGGATTTCGACGGGAAGGCGACGCGGATACTGAAATTCTTTGCGCCGGGCCTTTTGGACAGGCTGTACTACAACCATATGGCGAAGGAACCGGATTCGCCGTTCAAGTAAGGTATATAATTAAAAAGGAGGAATAATTATGCTGAAAGCGGGAGATAAAGCGCCGGAGTTTACGGCGGAGAATCAGGAGGGGAATAGGGTCTCTTTGGCCGGGCTGCTGGCCGAGGGGAAAAAGGTGATCCTTTACTTTTATCCGAAGGACAATACGCCGGGCTGCACGGCGGAGGCCTGTTCGCTGAGGGACGGGTACAGCGAACTGCTCAAGCGAGGATTTACGGTGCTGGGGGTGAGCGGGGACAGCGCGGCGTCGCACCGGAAGTTTATCGAGAAGCACCAACTGCCGTTCACGCTGCTGGTGGACGCCGACCATAAGATCGCCGAAGCGTACGGAACGTGGGGCGAGAAAAAATTTATGGGGCGGACATACATGGGAATGCTCCGTACAACGTTTATTATCGGTACGGACGGCGTGATCGAAAAGGTCTTCGAAAAGGTCGATACCAAAGACCATTTCGGACAGATACTGAAATCGTACGAGTAATCAATAAGTAACATACAAAACACAGAATGGCAGAAGAAAAAGAAAAGGCTCCGGCGGCTAAGGCGGCGGGAACGGAAAATGTAGCCGCGAAAAAGAGGGAGATACCGGCGGAGAAGCTGAAGGTGCTTCAGGCGGCGATGGACAAGCTCGAAAAGGATTTCGGCAAAGGGTCGATCATGCGCATGAGCGACCATGTGGTGGTGGATGTGGCGACCATCTCGTCGGGATCGATCGGGTTGGACCATGCGCTGGGCATCGGCGGTTATCCGCGGGGCAGGATCGTGGAGATCTACGGGCCGGAGTCGTCGGGTAAGACGACGCTGGCTATCCACGCGATCGCCGAGGCGCAGAAGGCGGGCGGAATTGCGGCGTTCATAGATGCCGAGCATGCTTTCGACCGTTTCTATGCGGAAAAACTGGGGGTCGATGTGGATAACCTGCTGATCTCGCAGCCGGACAACGGGGAGCAGGCGCTGGAGATCGCTGACCACCTGATCCGGTCGAGCGCGATCGATATCGTGGTGATCGACTCGGTGGCGGCGCTCACGCCCAAGGCGGAGATCGAAGGCGAGATGGGCGATGCCAAGGTGGGTTTGCAGGCCCGGCTGATGTCGCAGGCGCTGCGTAAGCTCACGGCAAGCATCAGCAAGACCAATACGCTCTGTATTTTTATCAACCAGCTGCGCGAGAAGATCGGCGTAATGTTCGGGAACCCGGAGACCACGACCGGGGGGAATGCCCTGAAATTCTATTCGTCGATCCGGGTGGATGTCCGCAAGGGGACGAGCCTGAAGGACGGCGAGGAGGCGACCGGGAACCGCACCAAGGTTAAGATTGTGAAGAACAAAATGGCGCCGCCGTTCCGCCGGGCCGAGTTCGACATCGTTTTCGGCGAGGGGATCTCCAAGGTCGGCGAGATCATCGACTGGGGCGTGGAGTTCGGTATCATCAAGAAAAGCGGCTCGTGGTTCTCGTACGGGGACCGCAAGATCGGGCAGGGGCGCGATGCCGTGAAGAACCTGTTGATGCAGGATCCCGAACTGGCTGAGGAGCTGGAGGCGCAAGTGCGTGAAGCGTTGGCCAAGGCGGCGGAGTAATCGGACGTTTTGACGCTAATATTCGCGGGCGGGCATTCGTTATATAACGAATGCCCGCCTTTTTTGCGGCACGGTAAAGGATTATTCCCGGAAAAATTATATCTTAGGTGTTGAAAAAAGTGAATTATGGCTGACGCGAACCCTTCCTTTGGCGAAGTCCTTACGCTCCCGGCGGTGCCGGTCGATGCGGAGGCGATGCCCGTCAAGGAAAGTTACGATAGAGATGAATTGATGGTCCAGCAGCAGTTCGACGAGCTGTTGGAGCGGTGTGCGCCGATCTGTAAAGGCGAGGCGGACTACGAACGGATCCGGCAGGCGTTCTATTTCGCCAACGAGGCCCACAAAGGGGTGAAACGTCACTCGGGGGAGCCGTATATCACCCATCCTTTGTCGGTTGCGCGGATCGTGGTGGTGGAGATCGGGCTGGGGGTCAAGTCGGTGATGGCGGCTTTGCTGCACGACGTGGTGGAGGATACAGACTATACGGTGGAGGACATTGAGCATCATTTCGGGGCGAAGGTGGCCTCGATGGTGGACGGGCTGACCAAGCTGGAGGGAGCTTTCGCGCAGGATATCTCCAAGCAGGCCGAGAATTTCAAGAAAATGGTCCTGACTTTGTCGGACGATATTCGCGTGTGCCTGATCAAGATAGCCGACCGGCTGCACAATATGCGGACGCTGGGGTCGATGCCCAAGCACAAGCAGATGAAGATAGCGTCGGAGACGATCTATCTTTTCGCGCCGCTGGCGCACCGGCTGGGGCTGTACGCGATCAAGACGGAGTTCGAGGACTTGAGCCTCAAGTACCGTTTCCCGGACGAGTACAACCAGATCAAGCAAAAGCTGGCGGATACCGAGGCACAAAGGTTGCAGTTTATCGAGAAGTTCAATCCGCCGATCATCGAAAAACTCAAAGAAAACAATATCGAGTTCGAGATTTCGGGGAGGGTCAAGTCGATCTATTCCATCTGGAAAAAGATGAAGCGTAAGCAGGTCACTTTCGAGGAGATTTACGACCTGTTTGCGATCCGGATCGTTTTCAAACCGTCGCCGCTGATCCCGGAAAAATCGCAGTGCTGGCATGTATATTCCTTGATAACGGATATCTATAAGCCGAAACCGGACCGAATACGGGACTGGGTAAACATTCCGAAGGCCAACGGATACGAGGCGTTGCATTGCACGGTGATTGGGCCGGAGGGGGTGTGGGCCGAAGTGCAGATCCGGTCGGAGCGGATGGATGAGATCGCGGAGCGGGGTTTTGCCGCTCATTGGAAGTATAAAGCCGAGGGAAAGGGCGGGGAAGCCCGCAATGACAAGGATATGGACCAGTGGCTGGCGCAGTTGCGCGAAGCGCTGAACAGCCCGTCGGAGGATGCCGTGGAGTTCATGGATAACTTTAAGATGAACCTGCAGGTGTCCGAAATCGTGGTCTTCACGCCGAACGGGGAGTCCAAGACGATGCCGAAGGGGGCGACGGTGCTGGATTTTGCTTACGAAATTCACTCGAAGATCGGGAACCATGCCATCGGGGCGAAGGTCAATTACAAGATTACGCCGCTGTACGCAGAGATCCATACGGGTGACCAGATCGAGATCCTGACGTCGCAAAATGCCCATCCCCAGGTGGAATGGCTCGACCATATCACCACGGCCAAGGCGAGGACGCATATCAAGCAGTTCCTCAAGCGGGACGGGGAGAACAATATCGTGAAGGGTCAGGAGCTGTTCGAGGCGGAGATGAAAAGGCTGGGGGTGCCTTTGCAGGCGCGGGTGTTCCGGAAAGTCCTGCCGGCATACCACTCGTCGAGCAAAGATGAATTTTACAGCAAACTGGGGGCGGGCATTATCCGGCTGGACGGACTGGACAAGATCCTGAAGCAGAATTCGGCCAGTAAGATCATGAAATACTGGACTTTGCAGTTCGCCAATCCGTTCCGTTTCCTGGGTACGGGAGATGATAAGAAGAAAAAAGAGGAGCAGAGCCAGGACAATACCGAATACCGGTATGTGATGGCGGAGTGCTGTAATCCGATACCGGGCGACGAGGTGGTCGGGTTCAAGACGGACGAGGGCGAGGTGGAGGTGCATAAGAAGAATTGCCACAACGCGGTGAAACTGTCGGCGCAGCACGGCGACAGGATCGTGCCGGCCAAGTGGTCGAGTGAAAAGGTGATGTCGTACCTGGCGGTGATCGAAGTGAGGGGGATTGACCGGGTGGGGATTCTGTACGACTTGGCCAAGATTATCAGCGGGGAACTGAACGTCAATATCCGCGAGCTGCATATTCATAGCCACGACGGGATTTTCGAGGGAACGATCAGCCTCTATGTGCGCAGCAGCGAGGATTTGAAGGTGATTATGGACAAGGTGAGGTCGGCCAAAGGGGTCGAAAAGGTAAACCGGACCGAGGCGACGGTCGTCGATTAACACATAATTAGGATATGGAAAGCGGACTTGTCATTCAATTACTGATCGTTGCGGGGATCATTGCATACGGTATGCGGAGTGCCATGCGAAAGGGGAAACAAAGAGGGGAGAGGTCGCAGCACCGGATGCCGGCGGGTGAGAATTTTCCGTTCCCGGCTCCGGATTACGATCGGGTTCCGGAGCGGGAGGTGGTTACGATTACCGAACAATGGGATGCCGGGGAGGTGGTCGGCGATCGGCGGGCGGCGAACAGGGATATGAAGGACCAGTTGGCGGTTGCGTCGATCCAGGCTTCGGAGGATGAGGTTCCAGAAAATCAAAATGTATCGGAAGCGGGAGTTATGCCTCGGCAGGGGGTGGTGACGGATTTACGGACGATGATTATCTCCAGTGAATTGCTGAGACCGAAATATGAGGAGTACTGATCGAAATTGAATTTTGTTTAACATAATTAATCTTCCATAGAGAATGGCAACGATTTTTACGAAGATTATACGCGGGGAGATTCCCGGCTATAAGATCGCCGAGGATGAGAATTACTACGCTTTTCTGGATATAAACCCTTTGGCTGAGGGACATACGCTTGTCGTGCCGAAAAAGGAGGTCGATTATATTTTTGATCTGGATGAGCAGGATTTGGCGGGACTGATGGTTTTTGCGCGGAAGGTGGCACGACGGATCCGCGAGGCGGTGCCTTGCAAACGGATCGGAGTTGCCGTGATCGGTTTGGATGTGCCGCATGCCCATGTCCATTTGGTTCCGATCAATGAGGGGGGGGATCTGGATTTCAGCCGACCGAAATTGAAGTTGTCTCCGGAAGAGTTTAAGGACATTCAGGCTAAAATTCGGTTTTAGATTTATTTTTCCCGGTTACCGCAAAAGGGCGGACTCATTTTGAGTCCGCCCTTTTCTTGTTTTGGCCTGAGAAAGCGGTTACAGACGTCAAGTTATATGTTGTAATGAAAAATAGAGCAATATGTATGCGTATATTTTATTTATATTAAAATTTTTATTTTCAATAACTTATATTATTTAAACGAAAGTGTTGATTTATTTATCGGCTGCTATTTGTGTGTCATCTGAGTTTATTTTGATGTAAAATACGATAGTTATAATTATTCAATTCATTGAATATTAGTTGTATGTATATTTTATATAAATAAAATATACATGTACTGTTATTGATGTATTTTGGTTCTTAGAAAATATAGTTCACAGGGATCGGTTGTATAATTTAGGGATTAGTTTATCTTTGTGATAGTTAAAAGTTACAAGAATGAAAGATAGGTTGGCTCAATTCCTTAAATCGGAGAGTCTTACAGCTGTAAAGTTTGCGGAAATTATGGAGGTTCAACCTTCCAGCATATCGCATTTATTATCTGGGCGTAATAAGCCAAATTTCGAGTTTATTTCCCGGATGCTGTTACGGTTTCCTGATCTTAATCCCGACTGGATGATTAACGGAATAGGACCTGTTTACAGAAGTGAACAAAAGGAGATTTCGAGTGTAATTACAGGTGTAACGAAAGGCGGAATTACAAATGTAAAAAGCTCACCTTCACCTACAATTTTACAAGATTCAAAAGATATCAGGCAGGGAGATGTATTTGAAAATGTAAGCAAAATATCACCTTCTAATGATAAGGATGGGGAGGTTACAAATGTAACTAACAATGGACTGGAATTTGTTGCATCCAGTGAACCGGAAGTGTCTCCAGCTGGTTCGAAATTGATCGAACGGGTAATTATCTTCTATTCGGACGGTTCATTTCGAGAGTATCATAATTAAATGCTGAGGCTGTTACTTATGTTAAATCCGGCGCGGGACATATTATAACCGCCTTGGGTAGTTCTTGCAATGCAGATATAATAGGGGCACGGTTTGCCCGAATTTCCATATCTTTGATAGAAATACCTTCAGGAAATGAATCGCACCGTACTGATTGCTGCCGGATTGGCCGGATGTATCGTATCTCCGGCGCTGAGTGCTGCGCAGGAAAGGCCCAATGTCATCTTTATTTATGCAGATGATTTGGGCAAAGGATTGCTTTCTGCGTACGGGCAAAAACATTATACGACTCCGAATATAGATTCGCTGATCGCCCGGGGCACTTCGTTTTCGCGGGCTTACGGGTGCATGCTTTCGGCTCCGGCGCGGGCGTCTTTGCTGACCGGCTACCATGACTGCCGTCCCGACAAATGGAAGATTACCCCGGGGGCGTTGTTGGTCGCTGCGCAAACCGAATGCGACGTAGCTAAAGTAGAAGCAGGACTCGACGCATCGGATATTGTGCTGGCACAGGGAGATTTCTATCTTCCGGAAGTGTTCAAGCGGGCCGGCTACACGACGGCGCAGATCGGCAAGCTCGAATGGGGATTCACAGCCACCCGCAAGCAAATGGAGCGTCACGGCTGGGACTATTGGCTATCTGGACCATGTGCGTTGCCATGGCTATTATCCGCCTTTCCTGTTCGAGAACGGCCGGATGGTAACTATCGAGGGGAATACCCGCGCGGACGGCGGCAAATCCATCGAGAACGAAACGCCCGAAACCTATCGTGAGCGGTGGGATATGACCGGAAAGGCGCAATATTCGCAAAACCTGTTTCTGGAAAAGATATTGACCTTTATCCGGGAACACCGTGACGAGCCCTTCTTCCTGTTCCACCCCACGCAACTTCCGCACGGGCCTGTTGCGGTTCCTTCCGTTGATCCCGAAGTCGCGGCTGACACGACCCTGACCCCGATCGAAAAAGAGTATGCTTCGATGGTCAAGTTGCTGGACGACCAGGTAGGGGCCATCGTTGCCGAAGTGCGGCGGCTGGGACTGGAGGACAACACCATTATCGTTTTTGCCTCGGACAACGGCCACGAAATCTACTATTCGCAGGCGGGACGGTGCGAAAAGCCTTACCGGAACCTACGGACAGGCGAATTGTTCGACGATTACCGCGATAAATATTACAGCGATCCCGCCGGAGACGTGTTCAACGGTAACGGCGGCCTGGCGGGACTGAAAAGAAGCAACCTGGAGGGTGGGGTGAACGTCCCGCTGGTATTTTACTGGAAGGGGCATATCCCGGCCGGTGCGGCTTCGGGCGAGCTGGTCTCCAATTACGATTTCCTGCCGACGATGGCGCAAATGCTGGGGGTGCGACTTCCAGTCCGTAAGGATGGGATTTCGTATTGGCCTTTGTTGCAGGGCAAGCGGTGGGCGCACGGCGGCCGGTATGTGGTATTCGGGTCGAATTACGGGCCTGCGGTCGTGATGTCGGACGGGTGGAAACTGCGCTATTACAGGGCTGCGGATGCGTTCGAATTGTACAACCTGAACGACGATCCGCAGGAGCGCGAAAACCTGATCCTGCGTTATCCGGAACGCGCCGAAAAACTGAAAGGAATTTTGCTGGAAGAGTGCGCGGGCGATCTGGAAAACGGCGTCAACCGTGCGGGATAAAGCTGTGATTTCGTTTTATGATGCAGGGCCTGATAGCCTTGCATCATTTAGTATAGAGATTATAGGGTAAGAAAATATTGTTATTTATATTATGTTAAATAATTCAGATTCCCGATGCTCTGCAATGCTGTATTAATATTAAATCTGCTTGTCTGATAGGATTTTGCAGGGATATTTCTTATTTTGCGGGAACCTGCGGTAGATCGGGTCTGGCTATGAAAAAGAAGATAGTAATGGAATATCCCTTTCGGTGCACGCCGGGATCTTTGTTCCGGGCCATAACCACGCCATTGGGACTCAAAAGCTGGTTTGCGGACAATGTGGAGGTTTCGGGCAACCGGTACGATTTTTTCTGGAACAAGGCTGTGCAGTCTGCCCGGCTCGTCCATCACAAACGCAATGCGTATGTACGCTACCAGTGGGAGGAGAACGACGAACACTACCTCGAAATGCGGATCGCCCACCAGGAGCTGACGGGGGATATTATGCTGACTGTCATCGATTTCGCGGAAGACGGCGAACGCGAGGATTGCCGCTCGCTGTGGGATATGCAGGTGGATAAACTCAAAAGGGCCATCGGTTGTCCGAAAAAATGATAATTTTGTATCTTCTTATTCCCTCTCCGCTGCGCTGAAAAGGAAATAATCGCACCGGCCGGGCCGTTTTATCTCCCGGACGACGAAGGATACGGACACCGAATGAAGACAGTTTACCGTTTCGTACTGAAAGCCTACGTGGGACCGATGGTGCTCACGTTCTTTATCGTGATGTTCATCCTGTTGATGCACTATCTCTGGATGCATATCGACGAGCTGGTGGGCAAAGGTCTGGGGCCGGGCGTGATCATCGAACTGGTGTTCTACGCCAGCGCCACGTTGGTGCCGATGGGGCTGCCGCTGGCTACCCTGCTGGCCTCTATCATGACGATGGGGAACCTGGGCGAGAACAACGAACTGCTGGCCCTCAAAGCGGCCGGGATCTCGCTTCCACGAATTATGAAGCCGCTCATTATCCTGATGACGGTGGTCTGTATCGGCAGTTTCTTCGTGATCAATAATTTCACCCCCTACTCTTACCAGAAAATGTTCTCGCTGCTGAGCGACATCTCCAAACAGAAACAGGAGATGAAGTTCCAGGACGGGATATTCTTCAACGGGATTCCCGACATGAGCATCCGTATCGGGCACCAGGATCCGGCTACCAATAAGCTGAACGACATCCTGATCTACAACAACAAGTCTTACGACAAGATGCAGACCACGGTGGCCGATTCGGGGTATATCCGCATATCGGACGACCGCAAGTACCTGATCGTCACTCTGTACAACGGACAGATCTATGAGGAGAACCGCAATTACCAGTGGTTCACGAAGAACGAGCTGAGCCACCACCTGTTCGACGAACAGAAACTGCTGATCCCGCTGTCCGGGTTCGCGTTCGAGCGTTCCGACCAGGAGGAGTTCGCCTCGCGGAGCGAAACTAAGAATATGACCCAGCTGTCCTATACCATCGATTCGCTGAAGCATGCACAGGACTCGATGGTGACCAATTTCGAGAACCGGCTGGTCAAATCGCACCTGTTCCGCAATTTGGCTTATGCCAACCTGGACTCCCTGCCGCCGCTCAGGCCGGTGTCATTGATGGGGATGCTGGACACGATGAGCGTGGAGAACCGCAATTCGGTCTTCGGGCAGGCCTCCACGTGGGCCGAAGAGGCGCGAAGCTATGCGGATTACGAGTCGGAATACATGAGCTACACTTCGCAGCTGCTCTACCGGGCGCAGGCCGATTTCCAACGCAAGATCGCCCTACCCTTCTCCATCATGATCTTCTTCCTGATCGGTGCGCCGCTGGGGGCCATTATCCGCAAGGGGGGGCTGGGGATGCCGATCGTGGTGTCGGTGCTGTTCTTCGTGGTCTACTACATCATTACGATCACGGGCGAAAAGTTCGTGAAAGACGGGGCCTGGTCGCCGTTTTGGGGGATCTGGATTTCGAGCTTCATCCTCTTCCCGATCGCTATCTTCCTGACTTACAAATCGACTAATGACTCGGCGCTGTTCAATCCCGATGCCTACAAAAAACGGCTCGAGCCGGTCATTGCGCTGTACCGCAAAGTGCGGGACCGTTTTCAAAAGAAAAAAGATTAAAACAACACAATAGAGATGGCTAAAATGCTGAATACCATAGAAGAGGCGCTGGAAGATTTCCGGGCCGGCAAATTGCTGATCGTCGTGGACGACGAAGACCGCGAAAACGAAGGGGATTTCGTCTGCGCGGCGGAGAAGATCACCCCGGAGATGGTCAATTTCATGGTACATAACGGCCGGGGCGTGCTGTGCGCGCCGCTGACGGCCGACCGCTGCAAGGAGCTGGAGGTGGATATGATGGTCGGCGACAACACGTCGCTGCTCGGAACCCCGTTCACCGTGTCGGTGGACCTGCTCGGGAACGGCTGCACGACGGGCGTTTCGGCCGAAGACCGGGCCAAAACGATCCGGGCCTTGGTCGATCCGGCCACCAAACCGCAGGATCTGGGCCGTCCGGGGCATATTTTCCCGCTCCGGGCGCAGAACAAAGGCGTGCTGCGTCGTCCGGGGCATACCGAGGCGGTGATCGACCTGTCGCGTCTGGCCGGGATGCAGCCGGGGGGGGCGCTCATCGAGATCATGAACGAGGACGGGACGATGGCCCGCATGCCGCAGCTTCTGGAAATCGCAAAAAAATACGGGCTCAAGATCATTTCGATCGCCGACCTGATCGCCTACCGCCTCAAACAGGAGTCGATCATCGAAAAAGGGGCGCGGGCTACCCTGCCGACGGCGTGGGGCGATTTCGATATTATCGTTTACCGCCAGAAAAGCAACGGGTTGGAGCATATGGCACTGGTCAAGGGGGAATGGGCCGAGGACGAACCGATCCTGGTTCGGATGCACTCTTCCTGCGCCACGGGGGACATTCTGGGCTCTTGCCGCTGCGACTGCGGGGCGCAGCTGCACAAGGCGATGGAGATGGTCGAAAAGGCCGGTAAAGGGGTGATCGTCTACCTGAACCAGGAAGGCCGCGGCATCGGGCTGTTCAACAAGATCAAAGCCTATAAATTGCAAGACGAGGGACTGGATACGGTGCAGGCCAATATCGAGCTGGGTTTCAAGGCTGACGAGCGGGATTACGGTGTGGGGGCCAGCATCCTGCATGACCTCGGAGTGCGGAATATCCGCCTGATGACCAACAATCCGCAGAAACGGGCGGGATTGGAGGGCTATGGCCTGAAGATTGTGGAGAACGTGCCGATCGTGATCGCGCCGAACCCGCACAACGCCCACTACCTGGAGACCAAAGAGAAGGATATGGGGCACACGCTGGGCCTTTTCACGGCTGCCGAAAAATAGGGAGGTTATGGACGCGAAGCAGTTACGGATCGTTTATATGGGTACCCCCGATTTCGCGGTGGAGCCTTTGCGGCGTTTGGTCGAGGGAGGGTATCGTGTCGTCGGGGTGGTGACCGTGCCGGATAAACCGGCGGGCCGGGGCCTGAAGGTACAGGAGTCGGCGGTGAAGCGGTATGCGGCGGAGGCTTTGCCGGACGTGCCGCTCTTGCAGCCGGTGAAGTTGAAAGACCCGGAATTCGTGGCCGCTTTCGAGGCGTTGCGTGCGGATCTGGCTGTCGTCGTGGCGTTCCGGATGCTGCCGGAGATTATCTGGGCGGCTCCGAAGTACGGGACGTTCAACCTGCACGCGTCGCTGCTGCCGCAGTACCGCGGCGCGGCGCCGATCAACTGGGCGGTGATGAACGGGGATACGATAACGGGGGTGACGACGTTTCTGCTGAACCACCAGATAGACCGTGGATCGATACTGATGCAACGGGAATTGCCTATCGCCGAAACGGATACGGCGGCGACGGTGCATGACGGCCTGATGGAGATCGGGGCGGGATTGGTGGTCGAAACGGTGGATGCGTTGGCGGCGGGGGCGGTCGAACCAGTCGAACAGCCGGATATTCCTGCAGGGGCGTTGAAACCGGCGCCGAAG
>JAJBVQ010000267.1 GCA_020859745.1 Rikenellaceae bacterium | reverse complement strand
TCGGACTTGGCCGACGGAGTCGTCGAGCCGGAGGTATTCGGCCAGCAGCTGGTC
The DNA here is from genome assembly GCA_020859745.1 of Rikenellaceae bacterium. GTDB lineage: Bacteria > Bacteroidota > Bacteroidia > Bacteroidales > Rikenellaceae > Rikenella. The sequence goes on along the minus strand of JAJBVQ010000267.1, from coordinate 2,512 downwards.
TTCGTAGATGCCGCCGCTGAGGGTGCAGTAGTAGATTTCGTCCGCCGTTCCGGTCATCCCCATCTTGTCCCCGTCGGTCACGATCAGGGTCTTGCCCCTGCGGTCGCACTGTTTGGCCTCCCCGGTCTTCGGAAAGTAGGACATGAGGTAATACTGGTCGTGTTCCTGCGTGCCTTTGTAGCTGAACATTCCCGGTTCGGAGGCGATAATGTCGAAGGCGGGCTCGTAAGTCCAGCCGGGCAGTATGACGCGCTCGAAGCGCAGGGTGTCGCCCGCTTGCAAACCGTCCATTTTACCCGTGACGGTGAATTCCTGGGTGCCTGCCGCACAAGTTACGCCGCAGGAAGCGGCGGCGAGCAGGGTGATAAAAAGAGTTCGGAGCATAAAAACGGTGAGTTTGGTTTTATGTTCCGAATTAACTAAAAAAATCGTTACGATGTTCCGGTAGTGCAGGTTTTATTTTTTGACTTTCCGCAGTTCGAAGTCGGGCCCGAGGTAAACCCGCCGCACGAATTCGTCGGCCGCCAGCTCCTCCGCCGTCCCGGTGCGGATCACCTTGCCTTCCACCAATATATAGGTGCGGTCGGTGATCGAGAGCGTCTCGTGCACGTTGTGGTCGGTGATGATGACCCCGATGTTCTTCTCCTTGAGCGACGCCACGATCGACTGGATTTCGGCCACGGCGATCGGGTCCACGCCCGCGAACGGTTCGTCGAGCAGGATGAATTTCGGGTTGATGGCCACGGCGCGGGCGATCTCGGTCCGCCGCCGCTCGCCCCCCGAAAGCTGCTGTCCGAGGCTCTTGCGCACTTTCTGCAACGAGAACTCCTTGATCAGGTATTCGATCCGCTCGCGCTGGTACTCCTTGGAGTAGTCGGTCATCTGGAGCACCGCTTTGATGTTGTCCTCGACGGAGAGCCGCCGGAATACCGAAGCTTCCTGCGCCAGGTACCCGACACCCAGCTGCGCCCGCCGGTAAACGGGTTCCTTGGTGATCTCCAGGTCGTTGAGGAAGATTTTTCCGCCGTTGGGTTTGATCAGGCCCACGGTCATGTAAAAAGTCGTCGTCTTCCCGGCTCCGTTGGGCCCGAGCAGCCCGACGATCTCGCCTTGCTGGACGTCGATCGAGACTTCGTTCACCACGGTGCGGGATTTGTATTTCTTGACGAGGTCCTGCGTCCAGAGGCGCATGTTCTCGTTCGGTGCGTTGATCTCCAGTGGGTTTTCCATGGTCGTTTGTTTTACGGCCTCAGCCGGTATGGTTTCCGCGCCAGCGGGCGGGCCGCAGCCTCCCCCTGCGGAGGCCCGCAATGCATTGCGAACCTTTCCGCAGGCTGCGCCCCGGCATATTACACCACCCCCTCGCGGAGGATGTCGTGGATATGGATAATGCCGCAGTAGGCGTCGTTCCCTTCCGGATCGGTAACGAGCAACTGCGTGATCTTATTTTGTTCCATCAGCCGGAAAGCCTTTACCGCCAGCTCGTCCGCCGGGATGGTCTTGGGCGATACCGACATGATGTCCCGCGCCCGTACCGCCGTGATGTCCTTGCCGCTCTGGAGCATGCGCCGCAGGTCGCCGTCGGTGACGATCCCCACCAGCTTGCCCGAAGCCGGGTCGACTACCGCCGTGGCCCCCAGCCTTTTGCCCGAAATCTCGATGATGACCTGGTTGAGGTCGGCGTCCGGCGCCACCTGCGGCGCTCCCTCGTCCGACATGATATCCCGCACCGTGGTGTAGAGCTTTTTGCCCAGCGCCCCGCCCGGATGGAACCGGGCGAAGTCCTGCGCCGTGAAGCCCCGCATCTTGAGCAGGGTCATCGCCAGCGCATCCCCCATCACCATCTGGGCCGTGGTGCTGGAGGTCGGGGCCAGGTTGTTCGGGCACGCCTCTTCTTCGACCGTGGTGTTCAATACTTTGTCGCTGTGCTGGGCCAGGAACGAATCGAGGTTGCCCACCATCCCGATCAGCAGGTTGCCCATCTGTTTGATGAACGGCACCAGCACCTTGATCTCCGGCGAGTTGCCGCTCTTGGAGATGCAGAGGATGATGTCGTCGGGCTGGATGATCCCCAGGTCGCCGTGGATGGCGTCGGCGGCGTGCATGAAGATCGCCGGGGTTCCGGTGGAGTTCAGCGTGGCCACGATCTTGTTCGCGATGATGGCGCTCTTGCCGATCCCGGTGATGATGAGCCTTCCTTTGCTGCGGAAGACGGTGTCGGCGATCTCGACGAACCCCGCGTCGATATATCCCGCGAGCCTTTCGACGGCAGCGCATTCGGTGCGGATGATGTTCCGGGCGAATTCTATGGTATTTTCGGGAGTCACTTTCGGTTGATTTTTAGACAAAGGTAGTTGGATTTCGTGAAAAATCGCTACCTTTATTGTTGCCTGTGCCCGGGCGGGCCGCCTTCCGGGGCGGGCGCAGGGGTTATCCACGCCCTCCAATATCAAGGCTTAGTTATGTCTCAGTATCCGACATCCGATATTCTGTACGAGAGCCTGAAACGGCA
>JAJBVQ010000053.1 GCA_020859745.1 Rikenellaceae bacterium | reverse complement strand
AAACTTCCGAGGATGCTTGCGCATCCTAAATCTATCACAGCCTTAGCTTTTGGGGCGTGGTGACCGGCGGCCATAAGCCGTAGTGACTTCAAGTCCGCCGCTCCCGCGCCCCAAAGATGAGGACTTCGGCAGACTGAGGATTGGGTAATTACAGCCCGGAAGCCCAACGGGCCCGCTTTTTACAAAAAGCGGCAGTTCTCTCAAACCCGAAGAACAGGGTTACAAACAAAAGATCGAATAAAACTTACAAGGAATAAAAAAGGCCGCCCGCACCCGTTAGGAATGGACGACCCGGTATACAAAATTCAGGAAAGGCGGAATCTACTGCACTTTCTTGAAGATCACGGTCGAGTTGTGTCCCCCGAAGCCGAAAGTATTGCTCAGCGCACAGTTAATCTCGCGCCGCTGCGCCGTCCCCAGCGTGAGGTTGATCCGCTCGTCGATCTGCGGGTCGCGTTCGCTGACATTGATGGTCGGCGGCACGATCCCCTTGTCGATGGCCATGATGCAGGCCAGCGCCTCGATCGCCGCAGCCCCTCCCAGCAAGTGCCCCGTCATCGACTTGGTCGAGCTGATGTTCACCTTATAGATATGGTCTCCGAAGACGGACTGAATCCCGGTCAGTTCCGGAATATCGCCCGCCGGGGTCGAAGTCCCGTGGGTATTGACGTAGTCCACCGCTTCGGGCGTCAGATCCGCATCCCGGAGCGCCTCTTTCATGGCCCGCGCCGCCCCTGCCCCGTTGGGATCGGGAGCGGTCAGGTGGTATGCGTCGGCACTCATGCCGCCGCCCACCACTTCGGCGTAGATCTTCGCCCCCCGTGCTTTGGCATGTTCATACTCTTCCAGCACCAACGCCCCGGCCCCTTCGCCCATCACGAAGCCGTCACGGCCCGTGTCATACGGCCGCGAAGCGGTCGCCGGATCGTCATTCCGGGTCGAGAGCGCCTGCATGGCGTTGAAGCCCCCGATCCCCGCCGGGTTGATGACGGCTTCCGAGCCGCCGGATACTATGATGTCGGCCTTGCCCCAGCGAATGAGGTTCAGGGCGTCGATAAATGCGTGGTTGGACGAAGAACAGGCCGACACGGTGCAGTAGTTCGGCCCGCGGAACCCGTATTTCATCGAAATATGTCCCGCCGCGATGTCCGCGATCATCTTCGGGATAAAGAAGGGGTTGTATTTCGGCGTTCCGTCCCCCAGCGCGAAGTTCTTCACTTCGTTGAAGAAGGTCTCGATTCCGCCGATCCCCGACGCCCATACGACGCCGACCTGGTCTTTGTCGATCGTGTCGATGGTCTTGTCCTCGGCATCCACCAGTTTGGCGTCCTGCACGGCCTGTCTGGCCGCCACCAGGGCGAACTGCGTGAAGCGGTCGTATTTACGCGCCTCCTTGCGGTCGAAATGCTCGTTCGGATCGAACCCTTTGACTTCGCAGGCGAACTGGGTTTTGAATTTCGAAGCGTCGAAATGGGTAATCGGGGCTGCTCCGCTTACGCCTTTTTCGAGGTTTTCGAAGTATTGCTCAATGTTATCTCCTAAGGGGTTGATGGTTCCGATACCCGTTACTACTACTCTTCTCAATTTCATAAGGATTTATGATTGGTTGGTATGGCGGCAGGGTGCAGCGAATGTCGCCGGCCCTATCGTCGGGAAACGGGTCTGTGAGTCCGTCTGCCCCGTGTCGTATACAGAAACTGTTCCGAACGCAATATTTCTAATGTGTCCGAAACAGTCTTATGCTAAGTACGATCGTATCGGCCGCTTAGTTCTTCTTGGCTTCGATGTAGGTGATAGCGTCGCCTACGGTACCGATCTTTTCAGCGTCTTCGTCCGGGATCGAGATCTCGAATTCCTTTTCGAATTCCATGATCAGCTCAACGGTGTCCAGCGAGTCTGCGCCCAGGTCATTGGTAAAGCTGGCAGTAGGTACTGCTTCCGAAGCGTCCACACCGAGTTTGTCAACGATGATTTCGACTACTTTTGAAGAGATGTCTGACATAACGTTCTTGATTTAGAGTTTAACAATTACTATCGTGTTCGTATTACTGATCAACACAATTATCCAATTCAGGGCAAAAGTATAGTTTTTTTCTCAAAGTCGGGTGCCGCGCCGGTTTTTTTTGTACTTTTATTTGCCGTTTTCGGCACAATCTGTTCATTATGACCAATATAGCGATATTTGCCTCGGGTTCGGGCACCAATGCGGAAGCGATCATGGACCATTTCTCGGATTCCTCCTGCGGGCGTGTGGCGCTGCTGCTTTCCAACCGGGCGGACGCCTATGCGCTGAAGCGGGCGGAGCGTTTCGGGGTGCCGGCGGCGGTCTTTTCGCGGGACGAATTCCGCGATCCGCAGGGCCGGGTGGCGGAACTGTTACGGGAACATCATATAGACTTCATCGTGCTGGCGGGATTCCTGTGGCTGGTGCCGCCGTACCTGACGACGGCCTATGCCGGGCGGATCGTGAATATCCATCCGGCCCTGCTGCCGAAGTTCGGGGGCAAGGGGATGTACGGGGAAAATGTGCACGAGGCCGTTAACGCGGCGGGGGAAAAGCAGTCGGG
>JAJBVQ010000175.1 GCA_020859745.1 Rikenellaceae bacterium | reverse complement strand
CGAAGGCCTGCAACCGCGCTGCGCTTGTTGGGCCTCGCTGGCTCCGGCCCCACCCCTGGGGCAAAAGCTAAGGCTGTGATAGATTTAGGATGCGTTAGCATCCTCGAAAGTTTTTTTGGTTCTTTTTGTGAACAAAAAGAACAGTACCCTCCGGCACAATGCAAAATAAATGAACGGTTATTTGGAGTAATAGCGGTCCAGGAGTTCCCGTGCCGCGGCGAACGAGCTGATCTTATCCTCCAGCACCCGTTTCTCGTACTCCGCCAACAGAGGTTCGATCAGCGGCGACTTGTAAAAATTGTCCCGGAGTTCCGAGTCGATCGTCTCGTACATCCAGTACTTCGCCTGCCGGCTCCGGTTCCGTTCGAAAAAGCCGTTCGCCTTCGTAAATTTCAAGTAGTCCTCGATCCCGCCCCACAGCTCCGTCAATCCTGTCCCTTCCGTCGACGAAGTCGTATATACCCTCGGTTTCCACTCCGACTCCGGCATCGGGAACAGCGACAACGCATTCAGGAACTGTCGTTTAGTCAATTCCGCCCGTTGGACATTGTCCCCGTCCGCCTTGTTGATCGCCACCATGTCCGCCATCTCCATGATCCCGCGCTTGATCCCCTGCAGCTCGTCCCCGGCCCCCGAGATCTGGATCAGCAGGAACAGATCTACCATCGAATGCACCGCCGTTTCCGACTGGCCCACCCCGACCGTCTCGATAAAGACCACGTCGAATCCCGCCGCCTCGCACAGGATCACGCTCTCCCGCGTTTTGCGCGCCACCCCGCCCAGCGAACCCGCCGACGGCGAAGGCCGGATAAAAGCGTCCGGATTGTGCACCAGCGTCTCCATCCGCGTCTTGTCCCCCAGCACCGAACCCTTCGTCCTCTCCGAACTGGGGTCGATCGCCAGCACCGCCAGCTTGTGGCCCAGTCCCGTGACCTTGGTGCCCACCGCCTCGATAAAAGTCGACTTCCCGGCCCCCGGCACCCCCGTGATCCCGATCCGCACCGATTTGCCCGCATGCGGCAGGCATCGCTCGATGATCTGCTGCGCCAGCGCATGGTGTTCCGGCAGCAGGCTCTCGGTCATGGTGATCGCCTGGCTGAGTATGGTGATGTTCCCGGCCAGTATCCCCTCCACATAGTCGTCCGCCGACAGGCGGTGTCGCTTGGGCCGTTTGTAGTACGGATTGACCGCCGGCGGCCGCTCGACGCCCGCCGCCACCTCCAGCGCGCTGTCCGTAAAAGTCTCTTTATGATGTTCTTCGTAATGTTCCACTGCCTGTTTCCGAATTAGATATGCAGGTAAAGTTATAAAAAGGATCGGTTATTTTTGTAAGAGTCGTCGATCGGCAGGCCAATAAAAGACGCAACGCGTCCGCCCGCCCGGCGTAAGGGCAGTACCCTCCTGCCCGAGAGGCGCCCGCCCGCCTAAAGGGCAAGAATGAAAATTTCGCGCAAGCGGAATTTTTAGAATTGCCGCGGGCGCCGTCAAAACTCTGCGGCCCGCCCGCTGACGCGGAATTACATAATAACCGATCAATAAAAAAGCTTTTCTCCGAATGATCGGAAAAAAGCTTTTGAAAAAAAGAGTATCGGTCGAACACAACCCCGCTTACATCGGGTCGGCCATGTTCTGGATCGGCTTGTAGTATTCGCCCGCTTCGAGCTTGCCGCGGCAGGCCTTGAACGCATTGACCGTGTATTCCACGTCTTCCAGCGTATGCACCGCCGTCGGAATAATGCGTAAGATGATTTCTCCCTTCGGGATGACCGGATAGACCACCACCGAACAGAACAGGTTGTGGTTTTCGCGCAAGTCCACCACGATGTTGGTGGCGTCTTCGACCCCTCCCTTCATGTAGACCGGCGTTACCGGCGACTGGGTCACCCCGATGTCGAAGCCGGCGTCCGTAAAGCCTTTCTGGAGCGCCTTCACGATCGTCCAGAGCTTTTCGCGGTATTCCGGATGCTCCTGGATCAGGTCGAGCCGTTTCATCGCCCCCTTGACCATCGGCATCGGCAGCGACTTGGCGTAGAGCTGCGAACGCATATTGTAACGGAGGAAATTCACGATGTCCGGGTCGGAAGCCACGAAAGCGCCGATTCCGGCGAACGATTTGGCGAAGGTTCCGAAGTGCACGTCGATCTGGTCTTCGACCCCGAAATGCTCCGGCGTCCCGGCTCCGGTCTTACCCATGGTGCCCAGCCCGTGGGCGTCGTCCACCAGGATGCGGAAGTTGAAATCCTTCTTCATCGCCACGATCTCGTCCAGCTTGCCCAGGTCGCCCTTCATCCCGAACACCCCTTCGGTGATCACCAGCACGCCGCCGCCCTGCTTTTCGGCCAGCTTCGTAGCCCGTTCGAGCATCGTGCGGCACTTGTCCATGTCATTGTGGTGGTAAACGAACCGCTTGCCGCCTTTGGCTTTGTGGATCAGAAGGCCGTCGATGATGCAGGCGTGCGCCTCCGAGTCGTAGACGATCACGTCGCGGGCCGTGGCCAGGCAGTCGATGATCGACACCATCCCCTGGTACCCGAAGTTGAGCAGGAAAGCGTCCGGTTTGTGGACGAATGCCGCCAGGCGGCGCTCCAGCTCCTCGTGGTATTTGGTCTGGCCGCTCATCATGCGGGCGCCCATCGGAGCCGCCATCCCGAACTCCCGCGCCGCTTCGGCGTCGGCTTCCATCACCTCCGGATGTGCCGCCAACCCGAGGTAGTTGTTCAGGCTCCAGTTCAGCATCATCTTGCCGCGGAACAGCATCCGCGGGCCGATGGGGCCTTCGAGTTTCGGGAAAGAGTAGTAGCCGTGGCTCAGTTTCTGGTACTGGCCGATCGGGCCGCCGGCATCCTTTTTGATTCGTTCGAAAATATCCACAGTATGGTAATTTTGATGATTTAACGGAAATTTTGGGGCAAAGGTAGGCTTTTTTCCGTTCCGCTGTCCGTCTCCTGGATAAGTATAAAATCGTATTTTGCTCCTGCGGCGGCCTTTCCGTTCGGGCCTGTCGCCCAGCCGCAAACGAATCAATTATGCTTTCAAAAAAGTTTATTACCTTTGTAAATTGATATATACGCACACGACCACTACCTTTTATGAGATACATACGGATCACTGTCTTTCTGCTGGCTTTCCTGGTGACGGGCGCCGGTTGCGGCGCGGCTTTCGGCAAAGGCATGAACAAACTGCTCAAGAGCAAGAACACCGAACAGATCTACCAAGCGGCGCTGGACTCCTACCGCAATAAGAAGTTCCGCAACGCGACGGTCTATTTCGAGGCGGTGTACAACGACCTTTACAGCAGCGACCGGGCGGACACGATCCTCTTCTATACGGCCAAATCCTATTACAACCAGGGGATGTACGACCTGGCGGCGGACGGGTTCGACCAGTACCGCAAGGCGTTCAGCCGCAGGCCATTCTCCGAAGAGGCGGAGTTCCTGCTGCCGATGTGCTGGTACCACCTTTCGCGCCCGGCCGAACGCGACCAGACCGAGACCCACAAGGCGATCACCACCTTCAACGAATACCTGAACCGCCACCCGCAGAGCATCAAGGCGGAGGACATCAAACGGATGCTCGAAGAGTTGCAGAACAAACTGTACGAGAAGGAGTTCATCAACGCCTCGCTCTATTTCAAGCTGCAACGTTATCCGGCTTCGGTGGCGGCCCTGCGCTACTCGCTCAAGGACATGCCGGAGACGCCTTACCGCGAGACGATGATGTACCTGATCTGCAAGTCGTGGTACAACTACGCCAAGAACAGCATCCCGGCCCGGAAACTGGACCGCTATATGAAGATGGTCGATTCGTACTATAACTTCAAAAGCGACTATCCGGACAGCAAGAGTTACCTTAAGGATCTCGACAAGATGTTCCGCGAGGCGAAGTCCTACGTGGACAACAACCAGCAGGCGGCGGTGGACATCGAGAAAAACCGCATTGATGCAGAAAGCCTCAAGGAGAGCATCAAACAGCAGAAGGCCAACCTCAGGACGATCAGCGACCAGCTGGAGCGCAACCAGGCCAAGATCAAGCTGAAGCAGGACGAGGCAACTCTCAAGGCCCAGCAGGCGCAGATCAAGGCGGAAGCGAAGAAGTTGAAGAAGAGCGATTCGAGGATCCGCAAGAGCGACAGCCGGATCTCGCGCGAGGGCGAAGAACGGATACTGGAAGTAAAATAAAATAAGTCAACACCATATTATGGAAATCAAAACCCAGAATGTCCCGACCAACACGGTCACCCGGACCCTGAGCGACCTGGATGAGGCTACGGGCAACATCTACGAAACGGTGAATGTCATTGCCAAGCGGGCCAACCAGATCAACAGTGAGTTGAAGCAGGAGCTGGCAGGCAAGCTTTCCGAATTCTCGTTCGCTTCGGACAACCTCGAAGAGACTTTCGAGAACCGGGAGCAGATCGAAATTTCGCGCCACTATGAGCGGCTGCCGAAGCCGACCCTGATCGCTATCGAGGAGTACCTCGAAGGCGAGGTGGGCTTCCGCGAACGGAATGCACAGGCTGCCGAAAAATAGTTCCTTTATTTGCATTTCGGTTGGAGGCAACCGTTCTTTCTTTGAAAAGAAAGAACCAAAGAAACTTTCGAGGATGCTTGCGCATCCTAAATCTTGCATTGCCTATTTTGGCGCGGCGAATGGGGCCGCCTTGAAAAAGGCTCAGGCCCCATTCCGCCCGCCAAAGTTGAGCCTTGCGGAGCCTGAGGAGTAGCGCAGCTATCTCAAAAGTTTTTGGTGCCGCTTTTTACAAAAAGCGGCAGTTCTCTCAAGCACAATGCAAATAAAGGAACGGTTGTTTTAGATTGGATAATCATGTCACTGCAAGGGAAACACATTCTGCTGGGAGTCACCGGAAGCATAGCCGCTTATAAAGCGGCTATGCTTATTAGGTTGCTGGTCAGGGAGGGGGCCGAAGTGCGCGTGATCATGTCGCAGGCCGCCAGGGACTTCGTGACGCCGCTGACGCTGGCTACCTTGTGCCGGCATCCGGTGCTGGTGGATAACTTCGATCCTACCAACGGAGCGTGGAACTCGCATATTTCCCTCGGGGAGTGGGCCGATCATTACCTTATTGCGCCGGCCACGGCCAATACATTGGCCAAGATGGCGCGGGGGGTAGCGGACAACCTCTTGCTGTGCACTTATCTTTCGGCAAGGTGCCCGGTGAGCGTGGCCCCGGCGATGGACCTCGATATGTACCGGCATCCGGCCACGCAGGAGAATCTTTCGATCTTAAAGAGGCGGGATAACGTGGGGATTATCGAGCCGGGCGACGGGGAGCTGGCCAGCGGGCTGGTGGGCAAGGGGCGGATGGCGGAGCCGGAGGAGATATGCCAATACCTCTCGTCCCGTTTTTCCGGGGACAAGAAGGAAGAAGTTTTGCCACTGGCCGGGAAAAAGATACTCGTAACGGCGGGGGCGACCGTGGAGCCGATCGACCCGGTGCGGTTCGTGAGCAACTATTCGACCGGGAAGATGGGGTATGCCATTGCGGAGGCGCTGGCCATGCGGGGGGCGGACGTTACGTTGGTGACGGGGCATGCCACGGCGGTTTTGTCGCGGACATATTCTAATATCGAGATTGTACCGGCACTCTCGGCGGCCCAGATGTACGAGGCGTGCGCGCGTTTGTTTCCGCAGATGGACGGGGCGGTGTTCTGCGCGGCGGTGGCCGACTATACTCCGGCCTTTCCGATGGGGGAGAAGTATAAGCACGACGGGAATAAGCCGTTCGTACTGGAATTGAAGCCCACGAAGGATATTGCGGCGGAGATGGGGCGCATCAAGCGGGACGGGCAAATTACCATCGGTTTTGCCCTGGAAACCTCGGCGGCCTCGGCGGAGGATTATGCCCGCGGGAAACTGCAAGCTAAAAACCTGGATGCTATTGTGCTCAACTCTTTGCGGGACAAAGGGGCGGGGTTCGGCGTGGATACCAATAAGGTGACCATTTTCGATCGGGAACCGGATGTGCAGCCGACGGTTTTGCCGTTGAAATCCAAGGCGGAAGTGGCTGGTGACATCGCAGACTGCCTCTGCCGGAAACTCGGCGGGAAATAACGCTTTCATTGCACGGGAAACAGCCATGCTACGCGAACTGAAAATAGAGAACTACGCCATTATCGCCCACCTCGACATCGCGTTCCACCCCGGGCTGAACATCATCACGGGGGAGACGGGGGCCGGGAAGTCCATTCTGCTGGGTGCTTTGTCCCTGCTGGGAGGGGCGCGGGCGGACGCTGCGGTGATACGCGACGGGGCGGCGGCGTGCGTGATCGAGGCGGAGTTCGATATTGCTCCTTATAAAGAGGGACTACTACCGGTTTTCGAAGAGAACGATCTGGATTGGGAGGACACCGTTACCATTCGCAGGACGATCTCGGCGGCGGGGAAAAGCCGGGCCTTCATCGGCGACATCCCGGTCAACCTGGCGACCCTGAGGGCGGTGGCGGACCGGCTGGTCGATATTCATTCCCAGCACCAGACCCTGCTGCTGGCGGGGACGGGGTTCCAGACCCATCTGGTGGATGCGGTGGCGGGGCACTTGGCTGCGGTGGCGGCTTATACCACGCATTATAAACAGCTGAACGCGTTGAAAGCGGAGCTGAACAAGGCCGTTCAGGCCAACGAGGCGGAGGCGAAGGAGCGGGACTACCTGCAATACCAGCTGGAACAGCTTCAGGCGTTGAAGTTGAGGAGCGGCGAGGTGCAGGAGCTTGAGGAACAACAGAACCTGCTGGCCCATGCCGGGGAGATCGCGCAGGGGCTGGACTATTGCGCACAGATGCTGACGGGGGACAACGGGCCGTTGGAAGGGGGGATCAACGCTGCGGTCAGGAATATGGGGGCGACCCTCGCCAAACTGACCCGGAAATATCCGGCGGCACAGGAGCTGGGGGGGCGTTTCGAATGCGTCTACCTGGAGATGAAGGACTTGGCGGAGGAGTGCGAGCGGCGCAGGGATAGCGTTCAGGTCGATCCGGAACGGTTGGAGGCTGTGAACCGGAGGCTGGACGATATTTACACGTTGTGCCGCAAACACCGGATCGACGAGGCGGATGCCGAAGCGGAACTGTTGCGTTTGCAAGGCGAACTGGACGCGAAATTGCAGGGCTTCGATGCGGCGGAACAGCGCATTTCGGAGTTGAAACGGGAGATAGCTTCCCTGGAAGCCACGGCTTTGGCCGAAGCGGGGCGGATCACGCAGGGACGGATGAAAGCCGCCCCGAAGATCGAAAAGCACGTGATTAAGACCCTGAAAGAGTTGGGTATCCAGGCGGCCGTATTCGAGGTGAGGATCACGTCGGCCAAGGCGCTTAGCCAGACGGGGGCGGACGAGGTGGCGATGCTTTTCAGCGGGAATGCGGGCGCGGCGCCGCAGCCGATCGAGAATGTGGCTTCGGGGGGGGAGATGTCGCGCGTGATGCTGGCTTTGAAGGGGTTGGTGGCCCGGAGTATGCGGATGGCGACCGTGATCTTCGACGAGATCGACACCGGGGTGTCGGGGCAGGTGGCGGACCGGATGGGGGAAATCATCGCCTCGATGGGCGGTTCGATGCAGGTGCTGAATATCACGCACTTGCCGCAGGTGGCTTCGAAAGGGGAGCACCACTATTATGTATACAAAGACTCTGCCGGCGGCGGAACCCATATCCGCGAGCTGGCCCCGGACGAGCGGGTGGAGCATATCGCGGCGATGCTGAGCGGCAGCGCCGTGACCGATGCGGCGAGAACGCAGGCCCGGGAATTGCTGAAAAATTTGTAATATAACCGTTCGTTTTTACTTTACCCGCCGTATGTAACCGTACATTTTACTTTCGGTTTTCTAGTGCTGCCTTGCCAAAGTCCGCCAGCGGTCTCTGGTTTCGGAACGCTGCTCGGTTGAAAAAACGGGCCCGTTGGGCTTCCGGGCTGTAACTCCCCTTGCCAGCGGCGAGCATAGCGAGCCGCGCAGGCCGGAGCCACCCCCGGCGAAGGCCTGCAACCGCGCTGCGCTTGTTTCGGCTCCGCTGGCTCCGGCCTTTGCAACCCAAAGCGAGTGCTTGCAGAGCCTGTCATATTAGGTAGACACAGCCCGGAAGCCCGACGGGCCCGCTTTTTACAGAAAGCGGCAATCCCTTACGGTTACGGCGGATAGAGAATAAACGAACCATTAATTAAGCAACCATGAAAAGATACCCCATTCGCGCGGCGAAGTACGCCGTTTACCTGATCATCCTCTTTTTCATCCTCTTCGCCCTGCTCCGGGCCTTCGGCAGCGCATCGCCGATGAGCGTGCTGTGGACCACTTCGCGGGGGCTGATGTTCTTGGGCGTGGTCGTGGTTTTCGCTTTGCTCTACCCGTTTTTCGGGTTTACCCGCAAGCGGCTCACCTTCGATGCCGCCAGTCGCGTCGAAGATGTGGAGCGCGTGATGGCCATGTGCGGATTCCAGCGCATCGAAGCCGATACGCACGGCGCGAACGACATGCTTTTCGCGGCGACTTCGACGGCCAAGAAAGTGACCATGATGTGGGAAGACAAAGTGGAGATCGTTACCGACGCGGACGGGATCTCCTATATCGAGGGGAACCGCAAGGAGGTCGTGCGGGCGGCTTTCCGCATGGGGACTTACATCGCATAACAGAGAAGCAAGATTTATGAGTATATTCCGGCATATCATATTTTCCGCGGCAGCGGTTCTTTGCGTTTCGGGCCCGGCGTCAGGCGCCACGGCTAAGAAACAACCGGCCCCGGCGGCCGACAGCAGCGCGATCGCCTCGCAGCGCCGCGACCTGGAGATCGGGCGGTCGATGGAGACCTTCTTCAACATTTTCCGGGAGGTGAACCTCTATTACGTGGACACCACCTCCCCGGCGCAGATGGTGAGAGAGGCCGGGAATGCCATGCTGGAGGGGCTGGACCCTTATACCGAGTATCTCCCGGCGGAAGAGATGGCCGCTTTCGAAACCATGACCACGGGGAAATATGCCGGGCTGGGAGCGCTGATCAGGAAATCCAGCGACGGGCGGTGGATCGAGGTGGCCGAGCCTTATCGGGGTACGCCTTCGGACAAGGCGGGCTTGAAAGCGGGGGACAGGATTCTTTCTGTGGACGGCGTCGATATGCAGGGCAAAGAGGTGGTCTTCGCCAGCGACCGGATGCGGGGCAAGGCGGGGACTACCGCCGTTTTGGTCATCTCTCCGATTGTCGATACGACCACGACGAAAACGCTGCATATCAAGCGCGAGCGGATCTCGGTTCCGGCGGTGCCGTACTACGGATGGGTCAAGGATTCGACGGGGGCGGATTCGGTGGGCTATATCCGGCTGAACAGCTTTACGGAAAACTGCGCCGCGGAGGTCAGGAATGCCTTGACCGCGCTGCAACATCAGGCGCCGTTAAAAGGGCTGGTGCTGGATTTGCGGGACAATACCGGGGGGATTCTGGGCGAAGCGGTAAAGATCGTGGGGCTTTTTATGCCTCGCAATACGATTGTGGTCACCACCAAAGGGCGGGTGCCTGAGATGAACGCGACGTACCGGACGGTGGGGGAACCCGTTGCGCCGACCGTGCCGCTGGCGGTGCTGACCAACAGCGCGTCGGCGTCGGCCAGCGAGATCGTGGCGGGATCGTTGCAGGACTTGGACCGGGCGGTGATCGTCGGGCAGCGCAGCTTCGGGAAGGGGCTGGTGCAGTCCACGCGGCCGGTGGGCGAGAACGGCTACATCAAGCTGACCACGGCCAAATATTATACGCCGAGCGGGAGGTGCATACAGGCGGTGGACTACAGCCACCGGAACGAGGACAGGAGCGTGGGCGCCGTGCCGGATTCTTTGATCGCCTCGTTCCGCACGGCGGGAGGACGCACGGTATACGACGGAGGCGGGATCATGCCGGACGTGCGGACGGATGCGGACTATTTCGGCAAATTCACGGTGATCCTGTTGGGATCGGGCTATATCGACGACTTTGCGAACCGCTATGCGGTCGAACACAGTCCGAGCCGTGATTTTGCGGTCGGCGACAGCGTCTATGCTGCCTTTTGCGGTATGATGGCCGACAAGCCGATCACGTTCGAATCGGGAACCGAACAGCTTTTGACCCAGTTGCGCAAGGTCGCGGAACGGGAGAAATATTCGGAACGAATCGCGGGGGAACTGGATGCGATAGCGGAGAAGATCAAAGACGACAAGACGGCGGAGCTCAAAGCCTTCTCGCCGGAGATACGGGAGGTGTTGGCGGATGCCGTTATGACGCGGTGGTACTACGACGCGGGGAGGCTGGAATATATGCTGCGGCGCGACAGGACGGCGCGCAAGGCGGCGGCCGTATTGCTGGACAAAGGCGAATATACGCGCATTATTGCGACACAGGACACGGACAAAAAATAACAACGAGATACGGAAATGGAATACGATTTCAGGGAGATCGAACGGAAGTGGCAGCAGCGGTGGGCTGAAGCCGGAACCTATCATGTTGAGGCAGATCCTTCGCGGCCGAAATACTATGTGCTGGACATGTTCCCCTATCCTTCCGGGGCAGGGCTGCACGTGGGGCATCCGCTGGGATACATCGCTTCGGACATTTACAGCCGCTACAAGCGGCAAAAGGGGTTCAACGTGCTGCACCCGATGGGCTACGACGCGTTCGGGCTGCCGGCCGAGCAGTATGCGATCCAGACGGGACAACATCCCGCGGTGACTACCGAGCAGAATATCAAGCGGTACCGGGAACAGCTGGACAAGATCGGTTTCAGTTTCGACTGGGACCGGGAGGTGCGGACGTGTGACCCGGGGTACTACAAATGGACGCAGTGGGCGTTCGAGAAGATGTACAATCACTACTACGACACCGATTTGCAGCGGGCGATGCCGATCGAGCACCTGATTGCCAAGCATCCGGAGTGGAAAGAGCTCACTCCGAAGGAGCTTTCGGATACCCTGATGAACTACCGGCTGGCGTTCCAGGCCGATACGCTGGTGAACTGGTGCGAGGGGCTGGGAACGGTGCTGGCCAACGACGAGGTGAAGGACGGCTTGTCGGTGCGCGGGGGATTCCCGGTGGAGCAGAAGCTGATGCGGCAGTGGCTCCTGCGGGTGACGGCCTATGCGGAGCGGCTGTTGACGGGACTCGACGGTCTGGAGTGGAGCGAGTCGCTTAAGGAGATCCAGCGCAACTGGATCGGCCGGTCGGAAGGGGCGACGATGTTCTTCCCCATCAAGGGGCAACCGGAGGAGAAGAAATTGGAAATATTCACCACACGGGCGGATACGGTATTCGGCGTGACCTTTATGGTTTTGGCGCCGGAACACGCTTTTATACAGGATATTACCACGCCGGAGCAGCGTGAAGCGGTGGAGGCGTACATTGCCGAGACCAAGAAGCGGAGCGAGCGGGAGCGGATGGCCGATACCAAACGGGTGAGCGGGGTGTTCACGGGGGCGTATGCGGTCAATCCGTTCAACGGGGTCGAGATACCGATCTGGGTCAGCGATTATGTGCTGGCGGGGTACGGGACGGGGGCGATCATGGCCGTGCCGGCGCACGACAGCCGCGACTGGGCGTTCGCGAAGCATTTCGACTTGCCGATTATTCCGATTATCGAGTGCGATGTGACGGAGGGGAGCTACGATGCGAAGGAGGGGACTTTGATCAACTCCGATTTCCTGACGGGGCTGGATGTGAAGGAGGCGATTCCGGCGATGTTCAAGGCGATCGAAGAAAAAAGTATCGGCCATAAAAAGGTCAATTATCGCCTGCGGGACGCTATTTTCAGCCGCCAGCGGTATTGGGGCGAGCCGTTCCCGGTCTCCTACTCGGCGGATGGGGTGCCGCAACTGTTGCCGGAGTCGGAGCTGCCTTTGGTGCTGCCGGAGGTGGACAAATTCACGCCGACCAGCGACGGGCAGCCGCCGTTGGCGCGGGTCGAGGGCTGGAAATACGAAACCAGCACCATGCCGGGATTTGCGGGTTCCTCCGCTTATTACCTGCGCTATATGGACCCGCACAACGACAAGGCATTGGTCGATCCGGAGATCAACAAATATTGGGAGAATGTCGACCTCTATGTAGGGGGGATCGAGCATGCTACGGGTCACCTGATGTACTCCCGGTTCTGGAACAAGTTCCTGTACGACTTGGGGTATGTGTGCAAGGACGAGCCGTTCAAGAAGCTGGTGAACCAGGGGATGATCCAGGGGCGGTCGAATTTCGTCTACCGCATAACGGACAAGCCGAACACCTATGTGTCATATGGGTTGAAGGATCAGTACCAGACGCAGGAGATACATGTGGACGTGAATATCGTCAAGAACGATGTGCTGGACACTGAGGCGTTCAAAGCGTGGCGGCCGGAGTTCAAGGACGCCGAGTTTATCACCGAATCAGACGGGCGGTATGTCTGCGGCTGGGCCATCGAGAAGATGAGCAAGTCGATGTTCAACGTCGTGAACCCGGATATGATCGTGGAGAACTACGGGGCGGACACCCTGCGGATGTACGAGATGTTCCTCGGGCCGCTGGAGCAGTCCAAACCGTGGGACACGAATGGGATCGACGGGGTGCACAAGTTCCTGCGGCGCGTTTGGCGGCTGGTCGAGGGAGTCGACGACGCGAAACCGACGGATGCGGAGCTCAAAACGCTGCACAAGACGATCAAAAAGATCAGCGAGGATATCGAGAACTTCTCGTTCAACACCTCGGTGAGCGCTTTTATGATCTGCCTGAATGAGTTGTACGACCATAAGACAACGGCACGGTCTGTGCTGGAGCCGTTGGTATGCCTGCTGGCGCCGTTCGCCCCGCATATTGCGGAGGAGCTGTGGCACGGGCCGCTGGGACATGCCGAGGCGGAGAGTGTTTGCGACGCCGCCTACCCGGTGTACGAAGAGAAGTACCTGACCGAGTCGGCGTTCGAATACCCGGTATCGTTCAACGGCAAGATGCGCTTCAAGCGCACCTTCGACCTGTCGATGACCCCGGACGCCATCGCCGAGGCGATCAAGGCCGACGAACAGACGGCCAAATACGCCGACGGCAAGGCGGTCAGGAAGGTGATCGTCGTGCCGGGCAAGATCATCAACGTTGTGTGCTGACCCCGATAACCCTCCTAAATCCGGCATAGCCATGAAAACTTTGCCTAAGCCCGACCTCGGCCTACGCAACCTCAGGCACGAGATACGCGCCTACGTCATCATCTCCATCGGGCTGCTGATGTACTCTTTCGCCTGGACGGCCCTGCTGATCCCCGCCAAAGTGGTGGGCGGAGGGACCGGCGGTATCGGTACCATCGTCTATTATGCCACCAGCAATGCCGCCGGGCAGGGCGGGATACCGGTGGGGGTCACTTACCTGGTGGCCAACATTATCCTGCTGGCTTTCGGCTTCTGGATACTGGGGCCGCGGTTCGGGGCCAAGACCATTTACGCCATTATCTTCAACTCGCTGGCGCTGACCGTGATGCAGGAGACCATTCCGCCGGGGCTGATGGGTCTGGCGGGGGATAAACTGCTTTCGGCCATCCTCGGCGGGGGTATCGCCGGGGCCGGAGTGGGGCTGTGC
>JAJBVQ010000216.1 GCA_020859745.1 Rikenellaceae bacterium | reverse complement strand
GTATTTATGAAGAGCCGGACAGTTGGGAGAGGTTCGCGGCGGTGTCGGGCGTGGTCGGCGAAAGGTATGAATCCTGGAAGGCGAAGAAGGCCCGGAAGGGGTGTTTCGGGCGGCTTTTCGGACGTGGATAACGAGTTAAATCTTGATGCTATGCAATTAATAGACGGAAAAGAGGTTTCTGCCGCCCTCAAAAAGAAAATGGCGGAAGAGGTGGCCGGCATGGAGCGCAAACCGACGCTGGTGGCCATACTCGTCGGGCACGACGGGGCGAGCGAAACGTATGTGGGCCACAAGGAGAAGGCGTGCCGCGAGATCGGCTTCAATTCGACGGTGCTGCGCTTCGAGGACGACATCCCGGAGGAGGCGCTGCTGGCGGAGATCCGGAAACTCAATGAGGATCCCCAGGTGGACGGATTTATCGTCCAGATGCCGCTGCCGAAGCATATCTCGGAACAGAAGGTGATCGAGGCGATCGACCCGCGCAAGGATGTGGACGGGTTCCACCCGGTCAATGTGGGGCGGATGATCCTGGGGCTGCCGGCCTATATCTCGGCGACGCCGGAGGGGATTTGCGAGTTGCTGCGTTACTACAAGATCCCGACATCGGGTAAGAATTGCGTGGTGGTGGGTCGCAGCAATATTGTGGGGCGGCCGATGGCGAACCTGCTGTCGGACAAGGAGTTCAACTGCACGGTGACGCTGTGTCACAGCCGCACGGAGAACCTGGCGGAGGTGTGTGCGGGGGCGGATATCCTGGTGGCGGCGCTGGGCAAGGCGGAGTTCGTGACTGCTGACATGGTCAAGCCGGGGGCGGTGGTGATCGACGTGGGGATCACGCGGGTGCCGAGCGACAAGACCAAGAATGGCTGGAAGCTGCTGGGGGACGTGAAGTTCGACGAGGTGGCGCCGAAGTGCAGCTACATTACGCCGGTGCCGGGCGGGGTGGGGCCGATGACGATTGTGAGCCTGATGAAGAATACGCTGCTGGCGGCCAAGGGGGCGATCTACGGGAAAAGGTAATTTGCCGGGACGCGGTACGGTCTTCTGCGGCCTTTTTTCCCAAGGGAAAAAAGGCCGCTTGGGTTAGCCGGAGGCGGGACAGGGGCGGTTCGGACGGGGTCTGCGCTTAAGTTTTTGTGTGGGTGGTTTCATTCGGACGGCTTGCTTTTTCGCAGAAAGAGGGTTTTGGGTGAGTAGCCTTGATGTCTGGCCGCTCCATGCACCTTCGGCGCAGGGCCGAACAAGGTAGTCACAGTCCACAAGACTGGCAACGCCCGCGCGCCGGCGGTTGGTCAAGCCCTTGGGGACTGAACCGCCGAGGGTCGGAAGAAGGCATTATAGAAAATCAGGAATGGAAGCACGCAAAGTGGCATTTTATACGTTGGGCTGCAAACTCAATTTCTCGGAGACGGCGACTATTGCGCGCCAGTTCGAGGAGGGGGGCTTTGTTCGGGCGCAAAAGGGGGAGCGGGCGGATATTTGTGTGATTAACACTTGTTCGGTGACGGAACACGCGGACAAAAAGTGCAGGAATATCGTGCGCAAAGCGGTGAGGGAGAACCCGGGGGCGCTGGTGGCGGTCACGGGGTGCTATGCCCAGCTCCGGCCGCAGGAGCTGGCTGCGATCGAGGGGGTGGACATCGTGGTGGGGAACAACGAAAAGGGTTCGCTCTATGCCCAGGTGGCGCAGATGCTGGGACGGGGCGAACGGACGGTCGAGGTGCATACGTGCGCGGCGGAGGAGATTCGCTCGTTCTTCGCGGCGTTTTCGGCGGGCGACCGCACGCGGGCGTTCCTCAAGGTGCAGGACGGCTGCGACTACCGCTGCTCGTACTGCACGATCCCGGACGCGAGGGGGAGGAGCCGCAATATTCCAGTGGCGGAGTTGGTTGAGGAGGCACGGGAGATCGCAAGTCGCGGGGTGAAGGAGGTGGTGCTGACGGGGGTCAATATCGGGGATTACGGGCGGACGACGGGGGAGACGTTTTTGCAGCTGATCGGGGCGCTGGACGCGGTGGAGGGGATCGACCGGTACCGGATCTCGTCGATCGAGCCGAACCTGCTGACGGACGAGGTGATCGGGTTCTGTGCTGGCTCTTCGAAGTTTATGCCGCATTTCCATATCCCGTTGCAGTCGGGAAGCGACCGTATCCTGGGGCTGATGCGCAGGCGGTATAACACGGGGCGTTTCGCGGAGCGGATTGCGCGGGTGAGGGAGGCGATGCCGGACGCGTTCGTGGGGGTGGACGTAATCGTGGGGTTCCCGGGGGAGACGGAGGAGGATTTCGGAGAGGCGTATCGCTTTCTGTCGGAGGTGGTGAGGCCGTCGTATTTGCATATTTTCCCCTATTCGGTGCGGCCGGGAACGCCGGCGGCGGAGTTCCCGGAGCGTGTGTCACCGGAGGCGGCGGCGGAGCGTGTGGCGCGTTTGGGACGTCTGTCGGCGGAGCTGCACGGGGAGTTCTGCGGTCGGTTTGCGGGGACGGTGCGGCCGGTGCTGTTCGAGTCGACGGTGAAGGGGGGCCGGATGGCGGGTTTCACGGACAATTATATCCGGGTGGTGGCGCCGTACGACCGGGCTTTGGTTAACGGGAGCGTGCCGGTGGAGCTGGGGGCG
>JAJBVQ010000047.1 GCA_020859745.1 Rikenellaceae bacterium | reverse complement strand
GTTCGGCGCTTTTATAGACCGGGATGTCGAACGGCGCGGTGAGCGTCTCCGACTCCCACACCTCGCCGGGGGCGAAGTTGAAGTTCAGGGCCGCCCGCCGGGGCATCATAAGGGTGATGAGCAGCGAAAGCCCGGCCAGCAATGCGATTTTCCGTATCATGGTTTCTCAAAGGTTTTAAAACCCTCGCCGAGGGTCTCGTGGGCGTCGACCACGATCATAAAGGCTTCCGGATCGACCTCCCGGATGCGGTCGCGCATCAGCGACACTTCGCGCCGCGAGACGACCACGAAGATCATCTCCTTGTCGGCGCCGGTGTACATTCCGCTGGCTTTGATATAAGTCCCGCCGCGTTCCAGCCCGTCGAGGATGTAGTCGCGTATCTCGTCATGCTTTTCCGAGAGGATGAAGAGCAGCTTGTCGCCCGACCCGCCGTCCACGATGTAGTCGATCACGCGCGAGGAGACGAAGATGGTCACCAGCGAATAGAGCGGCAGTTTCCAGTCGCCCAGCACGACCAGGCCGAAAAGGACGACCAGCGAGTCCACATACAGAACGGCCCGGCTGATGGGCATATGGAGGTATTTGGAGACGATCATGGCCACGATGTCGGTGCCCCCCGACGTGGCGTGGGTCTTGAGGATCAGGCCCACCCCGGCTCCCATCAGCGTCCCCCCGAAGATGCAGCTCAGGAGCACGTCGTTCGAGAGGTCGATCTTGCCGCCGAGCATCGTCGCCGGGTCGGAGCCGACCAGCAGGGTCATAGTGTCCATGATAAGCGGCGTGAGCACCGCCGCGACAATGGTCTTGGTGCCGAACCGGGCGCCGAAGATGCGGAAAGCGATAATGAGCAGCGGAATGTCCATCGACAGGCCGTAAGTTCCGACCTGGATCTTCGGGAACAGGTAATTGAGCACCACGCCCATGCCGTACACGCCGCCGGGGACGATGCGGTAGGGGGTGATGAAGAGCACGAAAGCGGTGGCCAGCAATGCCGCGCCGACCACGACGTACAGCCATTGGCGGAAGGTCTGCCTGTTCATGGGGTATTTGCCTTAATAAGGCGAAGTTAAGCAATTTCCCTGCCTTTTCCGCCCCTTCTCCCGGCAACGCCTGTCCGGATCGCGGATCAGCAGAGCGGGGTCCCGATCAGGGTCGCCGACGAGCAGTCGGTGATGAGCACGTGGACATAATCCCCCGGCAGGTAGTTCATCCGGGGCAGGATCACCACCTTGTTCTGCGACGTGCGGCCGTAGACCTCGTCCCCGGAACGTTTCGAAGTCCCCTCGACCAGCACTTCGAAATGGCGCCCCACATCCCGCCGGTTGGACTCCAGCGACAACTGGTTCTGGAGGTTGATGATCTCCGTGAGGCGGGCCGTCTTGACCTCCTCCGGCACGTCGTCCGCCAGGGTGCGCTGCGCCTTGGTATTGGGCCGCTCGGAGTATTTGAACATATAGGAGAATTCGTAGCCCACTTCGCGCATCAGCGAAAGGGTCTGGGCATGGTCTTCCTCGGTTTCGGTGCAGAATCCGGCAATCAGGTCGGTGGAGAGCGAGCAGTCCGGCAGCAACCGCCGGATCGCAGCGATGCGATCCAGATACCACTCCCGCGTGTATTTGCGGTTCATCAGCTCCAGCATCCGCGATGAGCCGGACTGCGCGGGCAGGTGGATGGCCCGGCAGATGTTCGGCCACGCCGCAATGGTCTCGATCAGCTCGTCCGAAAGGTCTTTGGGATGCGAGGTGGCGAAACGCACCCGGAGCAGCGGCGACACTCCGGCCACGCGTGCCAGCAGTTTCGCGAAACTGACATCGCCGTACCGGTAGGAGTTGACGTTCTGCCCCAGCAGCGTCACTTCGCGGTAGCCGCGCGCGAACAGGTCGCGCACCTCGGCCAGGATGGTCTCCGCATCGCGGCTCCGCTCCACGCCGCGGGTATAGGGCACTACGCAGTAGGCGCACATGTTGTTGCACCCGCGCATAATACTGACGAAGGCGGTCACCCCGTTTTTGTCGAGCCGCACCGGACTGATCTCCGCGTAGGTCTCCTCGCGCGACAAGAGCACATTCACCGCCTTGGCGCCCCCGGCGGCCTGCCGCACCAACTCCGGCAGCGACCGGTATCCGTCCGGCCCGACCACGATGTCCACGGTCTTCTCCTGTTCGATCAGGCGGTCTTTAAGCCGCTCGGCCATGCAGCCGATGATCCCCACCAGCAGCCACGGCCGCCGCTTCTTGAGGCCCCGGAATTCGGCCAGCCGCCCCCAGACGCGCTGCTCGGCGTTGTCGCGGATGGCGCAGGTGTTGACCAGCACCACGTCGGCCTCGTCCAGCGAGGCGGTATATTCGAAACCGCCCTGCTGCATCACCGCCACCACCACTTCGCTGTCGTTCACGTTCATCTGACACCCGTAGGTCTCGATATAGAATTTTCCCTGCCCCTGCTGCACCGCAAGATTGAATTTCGGATTGCCCATAGCCCTGCCTTTTCGTTTCGGAATTTAACGCCGCAAAGATACATTTTATTCCCCGCAGCCCGAAACCGCGGCCCCTTTTGCAACATTTTTGCCGCGCACCGGTGGCAGGCATTCTTTCCTGTCAGTATTAATCCCGAATTACGGGCTGGCTATCAAAAGG
>JAJBVQ010000164.1 GCA_020859745.1 Rikenellaceae bacterium | reverse complement strand
GGCGTGGGGGGCTCCGATGGTGGGGGCCGTTTGGTACGCCTACCGGAGGCATATGTGGCTGGGGGCGGCGTTGGCAGGTCTTTTCGCTGCGGTCGAGATTTCGACCAGCCACCCGCAGATCACCTACTATTTCCTGTTCGTGATACTGGCGCTGGTCATCAACGAATTCGTTGTTGCCTATAAGGACAAGATGCTGGCCCGGTTCGGGAAGGCGACGGCGGTACTGGCCTTGGCCGCCGCTTTGGCTGTGGGGGCGAACCTCGTGCAGCTCTATTATGTGGCCCAGCACACGCCGGAGACCACGCGCGGCCGCAGCGAGCTGACGGAGGCGACGGTCGATACGGACAACCATACGGGGGGGCTGGACAGGGATTATATCACGGCGTGGAGCTACGGTAAACTCGAAACGCTCAACCTGTTGGTGCCGAACCTCTATGGCGGGGGGCGTGATTTCGCTCCGGACGGCGAGGTGGCCCAGTCGTTGCGGGGGTACGACGTGCCGCGGGGATTTGAAAAGAACCTGCCGTCGTACTGGGGCGACCAGCCGAGTACCGACGGGCCGGTTTATCTGGGGGCGTGTCTGGTGTTTCTGGCCGTGTTCGGCCTGTTCGTGCTGCGGGGGCGGCAGAAGTGGTGGATCGCGGCGGTGTCGGTGCTGGCGATATTCCTGGCCTGGGGGCGGCACATGATGTGGTTCACGAACCTGTTCCTCGATTACTTTCCGATGTACAACAAATTCCGCACGGTGTCGATGATCCTCGTGATCGTCGAATGGGCGGTGCCGCTGCTGGCGATGCTGGGACTGGCGCGGCTCTGGACGCGGGATGACACGGACGGCGCTCGTATTCGAAAGGGGCTGAAATGGTCGCTGATTATTGTCGGTGGCCTGACGTTGCTGGTGGGGATCTTCGGGCCGATGTTCAGCAGCTTTACGGGGGCCGGTGACGAGGTGATGGGGTTGCCGGAGCAGGTCGTCGCGGCGATGCAGGAGGAGCGTGCATCGCTAATGCGCACGGATGCTTTCCGGTCGCTCTTTTTCGTGGCGGTGACGGCGGGGCTGGTGTGGCTGTTCGCCGCAGAGAAGATCAAGCGCGGTTGGCTGGTGGCGGGGTTGTGCGTGATCGTGGTGGCCGACCTTTTCCCGGTGGACAAGCGGTATGTGTCGGCGGATGATTTCCATCCGAAGCGGCAGGCGCTGGCGATCCCGATGACCGAGGCGGACAAGCTGATTTTGCAGGATACGACGGATTACCGGGTGGCGAATTTTACGCTCAACCCGTTCACCGACGCCACCACTTCGTACTACCACCGTTCGGTAGGGGGCTACCATGCGGCCAAACTTAGGCGGTATCAGGACCTGATCGACCATCATCTCTCCCGGAACAATATGGCGGTGTACGATATGCTGAATACCAAGTACTTCATCGTTCCGGGCGAGGGTGGACAGCCGACCGTGCAGCGGAACCCGTATGCCTGCGGGAGCGCGTGGTTCGTGGACAGCATCGCGTGGGTGGAGAACGCCGACCGGGAGATCGCGGCATTGAACAACGACGGCAAGGGCGGCGGCTTCGACCCGCATACCACGGCGGTGGTGGACCGTCGGTTCGCTTCGCAGCTAGAGGGACTGACCCCTGCCTTATTGCGGGCGGATAGTGCGGCGACCATTACTTTGACGGAGTACCGGGTGAACCGGCAGACTTATAAAACGCGGGCGGCGCAGGACGGGGTGGCGGTGCTCTCCGAGATTTACTATCCGAAGGGGTGGACGGCGACGATCGACGGCCGGCCGGCGGAGTATTTCCGGGCGGACTATGTGCTGCGGGCGATCCGGGTGCCGGCGGGCGAACATACGGTTGAGTTCAGTTTCGCCGCGCCGCATTTCGGCCTGTTGGTGGCGGTGACCCGCGCTTCCTCCGCCATATTGTTGTTCGGGGCGCTGGGCTTGTTGATCGGGATCGGCATGCGGGGTTGCAAACGGAATGAAGAAAATGGCGGGGAATAGGGGGTTGAAGGCGGACTACTCGGTGGCGACGGTCAGCGTGACGCTGGTGCTGCTGCTGTTGGGGGTGGTGGGGTATATCCTGATCAACGCCTACTCCTCCACGTCGGCGGTGCGGAGCGAACTGCGCTTTTCGGTGATGCTGTCGGACACGGTGACGCAGGCCCAGCGGGCGGGGATCGAGAGGCAGATGGGGATGTATCCGGCCATCGCGTCGTGGCGGTATATCCCGGCGGACGAGGCGGCGAAGGATTTTCAGGCTTATATCGGCACGGATTTCGTGGATTTCCTGGGGGAGAACCCGCTCCCGGCGTCGTATGAGCTGATGCTAAATCCTGGCTATACGGATCCGCAGGGTCTGGAGGCGTTGGAGAAAGAGTGCGCTTCGTGGCGGGGGGTGGACGAGGTGGTCTACCAACAGAAGATCGTGGAGGCGGTGATGCGGAATTTGAACCGGCTGAACTATATCCTGCTGGGGCTGGGGGGCTTTCTGCTGCTGGTGACGGTGATGCTGATCTCGAACACGTTGCGGCTGGCGGTGGCGGCGCGGCGGCAGGCGATCGCGACGATGAAGCTGGTGGGGGCGACGGCGGGGTTTATCCGGCGGCCTTTCGTGCTGCGGAGCTTTACGCAGGGAGTGGT
>JAJBVQ010000235.1 GCA_020859745.1 Rikenellaceae bacterium | reverse complement strand
GATAAAGAAATTGAGGTCTGCTACCGACCTCAAAACAAAAGGGTTATTAACTTGAAAATCAAATTAATAACCCTTTTCATTTTCACCCCCGGCGTTTACACTCTACGTCACACCCCGCAATTTTAGACACCTTCATCGGATCATGGCGCGGTCAAAATCGATCGGCCGGCTTGCAGGAACAGCCTTCCAAATGGTCGTTCACAAAGCCGGTGGCCTGAAGATGGGCGTAACAGATGGTAGACCCGAAGAATTTAAATCCCCGTTTTTTCATATCCTTGCTCATGGCATCCGACTCGGGGGAAGTGGCGGGAATCTGGCTCAGCGTCGTGAAACGGTTGACGACAGGTTTCCCGTCGGGAAAGAATGACAAAGTGTACCGGTAGAAACTGCCGAACTCCTTCTGAATATCCATAAACAGTTTGGCATTATTGATCGTGCTGTTGATCTTCAGCCGGTTCCTGATGATCCCGTCGAACTGCATCAGCCGGTCCACGTCTTCCGACGTCATCTGCGCAACCTTCTCGACGTCGAAGTTGTGGAACGCTTTCCTATACCCCTCCCGTTTGCGGAGAATCGTGATCCAGGCCAGTCCCGCCTGGGCGCCTTCGAGCACCAGGAACTCGAAGAGGGTTCGGTCGTCGGTCACGAGCCTGCCCCATTCTTCGTCATGATATTTTATATACAACTCGTCCGTCCCGGCCCAACCGCAACGCGCATCGATCAGATCTTCCATAGCCATATTATCAGTGTCTTTTATGCAAATATACAAAAAGAAAAACTGTATCCGGAGAAAAGCCCTCTACCACGACGAAACGGCCGGATCCCCGGCGGGAACGACTCTTTTTTCACTCCCGGCTGCCGATTTGCCCGGTATTTGCAGTATGCCTCCCTACACACTCAAAAACCGGCAGCCATGAAAACACACCGACAGCCCGACCGGCTCGATGCCGCCGAAAAGCACGAACTGCCCGACAGCGCGTTCGGCATCCCCGAAACCCGCGAATTCCCCCTGCCCGACGCCGCCCACGTGCGCGCGGCAGAGGCCTACTTTCGCTACGCCCCGGAACGATACAAAGCCGAACTGGCCCGCAACATCCTGGACAAAGCGCAACAGTTCGGCGTCCATGTCCAAAGTTCGACTATCCTCGAATGGGCCGGCAAAAAATGACCCCGCTCGATCGAGAACAAGGAGTTTGCGCAGAACCGCACCCGGCATCCCCGGTACCATCGCCTTTCAGACCGGCGAAAAGCCCTCACCAACCAGCGGTAAGGACTTTTTTTGCCAGCCAAAGCCGAAAGTATCGGCCACGCAGGCCGGCAAAGCGTTAATCCCATCCATCCCATTATATTCTTTATCATCGTTAGTTATGCCCCAGCGGCGGCCCGGTTATAGAAGGGCCGCCGCTGGTGTTTTATGCAAACCGGTCGAATCGGGTTGGAATCCCGGCGGGGTTGACTTATTTTTGTATCGTAAATTCAACGATACAAACCTGCCATGAAGAAAATCTTTACAATCCTTTTAGTTGCGGTCTTCGCCGCCTCGGGCGTATCGCACGCCCAGTTCAAACTGAACAAGGCCCTGGGGGCCGGAGCCAAAGTGGTTAAGGCCGCCACCCTGAGCGACGCACAGGTAGAAGGCTACGTCAAAGAGTATATCCAGTGGATGGACGAGCACAATCCGGTCTGCGAGGGCGACGACCCGTTTGCGGTGCGGCTGGCCAAGATCACGGAGAAGATCAATGTCGATGGACTGAACATTAAGGCTTACCGGGTGAGGGACGTCAATGCGTTCGCTTGCGCGGACGGCAGCATCCGGGTCTTCGCGGGCCTGATGCAGATCATGACGGACGAGGAGATCCTCGGGGTGATCGGCCACGAGATCGGCCACGTAATGAACAAGGATAGCAAGGACGCTTTCCGCACTGCGCTGCTGGCTTCGGCCCTGCGCGACGGCATAAGTTCGGCGGGCGGCACGGCATCCAAATTGTCGGATTCGCAGCTGGGCGACCTGGGCGAAGCGGTGACCAATTCGAAGTTCTCGCAGAAGCAGGAGTATGCGGCGGACGAATACGGTTACAATTTTCTGAAGTCGCACGGCGAAAATCCGTGGGCGATGGCGCTGTCGTTCGAGAAGCTGAAGAAGATGGAGCAGGAGATGGGAGCGGACAAGAGCAGCAAGGTGCAGCAACTGTTCTCGACACACCCGGATCTCGAAAACCGGATCAAACGGATGTCGGACAAGGCTACCACGGACGGTTTCGAACGGCCGGAAATGACGGCTCCCGAAACCGCCGAATAATCGATCTTTTATTTAGCACGGTGCCGGAGGGTACTGTTCTCTCTAACTTCGCTCCGCTCGTTTTCCTCCTTGCGCCTCGGCCATTCAAGCGAGCTTGATGGCGCTCGGCTGCTGCGTCGGTTGTGAACAAAGAGAACCAGAAAAACTTTCGAGGATGCTGGCGCATCCTAAATCTATCACAGCCTTAGCTTTTGGGGTGCGGTGAGTGGCGGCCATCAGCCATAATTACTTCAAGGCCGCCGCTCCTGCACCCAAAAAAATAAGGCTTTCGGCAGACTAAGGAGTAGCGTAGCTAGCTCAAAAGTCTTTTGGGTACCTTTTCTTCAGAAAAGGTACGGTTCCATGCGGGT
>JAJBVQ010000246.1 GCA_020859745.1 Rikenellaceae bacterium | reverse complement strand
GTCATGATCTCCGCCACTCCCGCCTTGTCGTCCGCCCCCAGCAGCGAAGTCCCGTCGGTCGTAACAATCGTATGCCCCATGACCGCCAGCAGCTCCGGAAAATCCTTCGGGCTCATCGTCAGCCCCGCCCCCGGAAGGAGTATATCGCCCCCGTCGTAATTTTCGATCACCTGCGGCTTGATATCCGCCCCGTTCATCTCGGGCGAGGTATCCACATGCGATATAAAGCCGATTACGGGCGTTCCCGTCGCACAGCCCGCCGTGGCCGGAATAGTCCCCATCACATAGCCGTGCTCGTCGATCTCCACCTCCGTGAGGCCGATGCGGAGCATCTCCTCCAGCAAATGGTTCAGCAGCAGGAGCTGCTTGGCGGTCGATGGGAAAGTCTCGCTCTCCGGGTCGCTCTGCGTATCGAACGAAGCGTAGCGCAGCAGCCGTTCCAACAGTTTTTCTTTCATATCTGTTTCGTTTTTTTAATACCTATACTCGGGCCGCTGTGATGTCGCAAGTCTGTCGGCTTGCAGCCGTCGGCTGTTTTGCCGACCGCCTCTACCCGATTCGGGCGCCCCTATCGAGCGGATTCTTCGAACCGGACCAACCCTGTACTGACACGGGCGGGAACTGTTTGTACTGTATCGCGACCGTCAGGTCGCGCAGCCCGGAGCCACCCCGGGCGGAGGGCTGCAAAAGCATCCCTCCGCTGGCTCCGGGCAGGAAATGTACTGCCGGGCCGCCATTGACGCCAGAACCCGGCTTTTGCTCTCGGGGTTCAGCCCTGCGCCATCCGGGCCAAGCGACAAAGCCGCTGTCGTGCAAAGCGGGCGTTACTTCATGGAACGCGCTTGCGTTCCATGAAGTTCGGGCCGCCCCACGCCCCCCACGGGGCGCGCCGCCGCTAACGCGGAAGCTTCGGGTAGTTACAGCCAGCAAAAGCCCCAACAGGGCCTCGCTACGCTCGCCGCCCTACGGTGCCGCGCAATTTCTAAAAAAATCGCATCAAAAGCCCCCGACTACAACTCCCCGGACACCTTGGCCCGCTTGCTGTCCCAGATAAAGTAGCCGATCAGCGCCGCGTACATCGCCACCGCCAAAACCTCCGCGCCCGCGGTTCCATTCCAGCCCGAAGCAAACCAGTCGAAGCCGAAATAGCGCAGCATCGCGCTGACCACCCCCATCAAAGCCCCGCCCGCTATGAAGCCCGAAGCGATCAGCGTCCCCCGGTCGCGGCGCGCCTTGTTCACCGCCGCATCCTTCGACCGCGTGGTCACGAACCAGCTGATCAGGCCCCCCACCAGCAGCGGCGTATTCAATTCCAAAGGAATAAACATCCCCAAAGCAAAAGCCAAAGCCGGCACCCCGATCATCGTCAGGATCAAGGCCAGCGCCGCCCCCGCACCATACAGGAGCCACGGCGTCGCTCCGCCCTCCATCAGCGGTTTGATCACCGCCGCCATCGCATTGGCCTGCGGCGCCGCCAGCGCCCCCTCGTCCGTGAAGCCGTACGTCTTGTTCAGCAGGATCATCACGCCCCCCACCGTCGCCGCCGAGACCACCGTCCCGACGAACTTCCACGCCTCCTGCTTGGCCGGCGTCGTGCCCAGCCAGTAGCCGATCTTCAGGTCGGTGATAAAGCCCCCCGCCATCGCTAGCGCCGTGCAAACCACCCCGCCGATCACCATCGAAGCCACCATGCCGCTGGTGCCGTGCAGCCCCACGCCCGCCAGAATCAGCGAACTGAGGATCAGCGTCATCAGCGTCATCCCCGACACCGGGTTATTGCCCACGATCGCGATCGCGTTGGCCGCCACCGTCGTGAAAAGGAACGCGATCACGAAGACGATCAGGATCCCGATCAACGCCAAAGTGAGGTTCTCCACCACCCCGAACGCGAAGAAGACGAAGAGCGCCGCCACCGTCACCAACAGCCCGACCAGAATGATCTTCATCGGCAAGTCCCTCTGTGTGCGGCGGTTATCCTGCGCCGTAGCGGCTTTCTTGCCTCCCAGCTCGGCCACCGCCAGCCCCACCGCCTGCCGGATGATTTTGGACGAGCGGATGATACCGATCACCCCCGCCATCGCGATGCCCCCGATGCCGATATGGCGCGCATAATTCCGGAAAATATCCTCCGGCGACATCTGGCTCAAGAGGGCCGTGACCCCCTCGCCCACCGCCACCGTCTGCCCCGGCGCGAAATGGCTGATAAACGGAATGAGCACAAACCACACCGTAAACGACCCCGCGCAGATGATCGCCGCATATTTCAGCCCCACGATATACCCCAAGCCCAAAACCGCCGCCCCGGTGTTGACCTTGAACACCATCTTGGCCTTCTCGGCCAGCAAATCGCCCCAGCCGCAGATGCGGGTCGAGATCGTCTCCGTCCACCACCCGAAGGTGCTGATCACGAAATCGTACAAGCCCCCGACAAGGCCGCTCACCGCCAGCAGTTTGGCCTGGTTCCCTTTCTTCTCTCCGCTGACCAGCACCTCCGTGGTGGCCGTCGCCTCCGGGAACGGGTACTTGCCGTGCATATCCTTGACAAAGTACTTGCGGAACGGGATCAGGAACAGTATTCCGAGGAATCCGCCGAACAGCGACGAGAGGAATACCTGATAGAACGCCGCGTCCAGCCCCAGTATATACAGCGCCGGCAG
>JAJBVQ010000085.1 GCA_020859745.1 Rikenellaceae bacterium | reverse complement strand
GCGCCATGGTGATCTCATAGTCCAAAGCCAGCTTTTTCTGCAACGGATAAGTCGCCACCAACGGAGCCAACTGCTCTCCCGCCAAGCCCTCGGCCCGGCGGACCTGCCGGCTTTCCTGGTCCAACTGCTCCAGTTTCAGGCGGTCGATCGTTCCGATCTTGTCCATCAGCACCAGATAGTTATCCAGTTTCCGAGTGTAGATCCCCAGCCAAAGCCGTTCCATCAGGGCGTCCACCTGTTCGATCTGCTCTTTCAGCTCCCCGGCCCGCATCGAGAGGCTGTCGATAATATCCTGTTCTGCCGCCGCATCGTACTGCCGCTTGACCGCGGTCAGCTGCTCGTACAAACCGGCTATGCGTTTGTTGATCTTCAGCACTTCCGGTTCGACTTTCGGCGTCGCCATAAAGAGTGACGCGTCGCTTTTCGAGAGGTTGTCGGTAAAGAACGGGTTCGCGAACAAAGTCCGGGCACCTGCGGTCGCTTCTGCCCTCCCCTGCGATGCGGAACCCGCCGGATCGTCCATATGGTTGATAATGTAATCCTGCTCGATAGCCGCCACCTGCGCCGTTATCTTTCCCATCCGGTTCCGGATTTCGAACAGCTCCCCTTCCAGCCGGACGATCTCCCGGCCCAGCTTGTCCCGTTCCGAACTGTTCTCGAACAGTTTCCGGTTGTTGTTGATCAACGATATGGTGGAGTCTTCCTGCGCCTTGAGCTGCGACTGCTGTTCCAGCAGCTGCATGTACTCCGCGTTCCGCTCCAGTCCGGCCACCCGCGCCTTTTGAGCGTGCGCCGACCACGAAGCGCCGCCGAACAGCGCGAAAAACAATATGAATCTTGTAAATTTCCGCATAACCTGAATACGAACGAAGATAGGCAATATCTGTTTTACTTCCAACTGCGGAGCATGAAAATATGGATGAATCCGAAGAATTCCAGACGCCCGAAAAGCATCAGTCCCGAAAGCACCCATTTGGCCGCTTCGGGCAGCGTACCGTAGTTGTCCAGGTTACTGACCTTACCAAATCCCGGGCCAACGTTGCTCAGGCTGGCGATCGTGGCAGTGAAGCCGGTCAGCAGGTCGATGTTCATGGCTGCCATGATCACCGTCCCCGCCAATGCGCTTAACAAATAGATCACCACCAGCAGGATAGCCGCGTTGACCATACCGTCGTCCTGTGTGATGCCGTTCTGCTTGATCCGGATCACCGCATTGGGATGCTGGAGCTTCAGCACGCGCGCCTTGATCGCCTTGAACGTCAGCAACACCCGGTCGGATTTGATCCCCCCGGCCGACGATCCCGCCATGGCGCACTGTATGGAGCAGTATATCAACACGATCATGGCCAAAGGAGGCCAAAAGGCGTCGTTCGCCGAAGCGAACCCGGTGGTCGTGGTATAGGAAACCACCTGGAAAACCCCGTACCTAAAGGCTTCCCCTACGGTCGTATAGTTGTGGTTCAGCAACAGGCTGGCCGAAACGATCACGGTGCTGACCGCCAGCGAGATAATGTAAAACCGCGCGACCTCGGACCGGAACAGGTTGTTGCGTTTGCCCCGGATCGTGGCGTAGACCAGCCCCATGTGGAAACCCGATACGACCATGAAAAAAGTGATGATCATTTCGATGGTCACGCTGTTGTAATACATGATGCTGAGGTTCTTTGTGCAGAATCCCCCGGTCGCTACCGTCGAGAAAGAGTTGGTCACGGCGTCGAACCAATCCATGCCCACGACCATCAGCGCGGCGGTTTCGCACAAGGTCAGCCCCACATATACGAAGATGATGATCTGGAGTATCTTTCTGGTCGTGTAGAGGAAGTTGTCTTTGGCCATCATCGACATTTCGGCGCTTGACAGGCTCATTTTCATCCGGCCCATCGAAGGGAGGATCACGATGGCGAACAGCACGACCCCTACCCCGCCGATCCAGTGCGTCGCCGCCCGCCAGAACAGCAGTCCCTTGGGCAGTGCCTCGACGTCGCTGAGGATCGTCGAGCCGGTGGTGGTGAATCCCGACGTGCTCTCGAACCAGGCATTTGTAAAGGTGAACTCCCCGCCCCAGATCAGGTAGGGCAGCATCCCGAGCAGGCACGACATGATCCACGCCATAATGACGATCACGTAGCTCTCCTTGTTGGAGAGGTTATTGTCGTTCGGCACGAAGATCAGCGGGAAAGCCCCGATGATCGAGGTGATCAGGAAACTGAGCAGGAGGGGGTAAAAACCGGTATCCAACCCGTGGAAAAGGGAGATGACGGCGGAGATCAGCATGAATGCCGCATTAAGCAGCATTACCAGCCCGACGTAGCGTATGACCAGACCGAACTTCATGCCTATTGCCTCGATTTTTTACTGGCCGACACCAGCGCGGCGATGTACTCTTTCAGTGTGTTGATTTCGTCCCGCGTGCCGACTGTGACCTCGAAAGGCAGGCGCGAATTGACATATCCTTTCAGCGATTTCGTGATCTGGAGGACCGGCCCGATGAAGTAGTTGTTCAGCATGAAATAAAAGACCATCAGCAGCAGGATACCGGCCCCCAGGGCGATAATCCCCACCATCGACGCCCGGTAAGCGTTTCTCTCCAGCTGGGCCGTGTAGTCGATGGTGCGCTGCTGGATCTGGACCATGAACTCCTTGATCGCATGGGTCAAGTTGTAATACGATGTTTTGTACACATCCGTGAACCAGGCGATGTCGGTGCTGTCGGTCACCTGCGAAACGATGCTGTTGTAGTATTGCGATGCGGTACGAATGGAGACGAGTTGCGCCGGGTCGCGCAGCGTGGTCTGTGCCGAACGGAAAGCCCGGTCGAAGTCCCGGTTTCCCTTGGCGATCAGCGAATCGTAAACGGTCGTGCGGCTCGTGTCCGTAATGGAGAGGAGCAACGCCGTGTTCTGTTCCTGGACGGCATCGAGCATTTGTTTGGAGATTTCGATGCTTCCCTGGCTTCGCTCCAACAGGTTGTGGGTCGTGCGGTTGAACCGGGCCAGCTCGAGCGACGAGATGATCCCGGAGAGGAACAGCAGTATGCCGATCGTAATGAATCCGAGGCGGATCTTGTGTTTGATACCCATCTGATGTGTACAACTAATCGAGCGTAAAAGTAGGCTTTTTTTCTGACTTGTCAGTGTTCGTCCCCGCCGGGAGCCACGATCTCCACCAGGTTCCCGTCCGGGTCGGCCGCGACGCTCTCGAAGTATCCGTCCCCGGTCACGCGGGGTTCCGAAACTATGCGGTAACCGTCGCCGCGTAAACGTTCGGTCATTGCCTCCACTCCTTGCCGCGTTCCCGCATCGAAAGCGATGTGGCACCAACCCGTATATGTCCGGCCGGGACGCTCCGTCACCCCGGTGCTCCGCATGATCTCCAGCGACGTCCCGTCCCCGAACCGCACCAAATAGGATTCGAAGCCTTTGGCCGGATTGACATACTTCTCGCCGCTCGTTCCGCCGAAATAGGTTTCATAGAATGCCCGTGACGCTTCCAGTTGCGTCGTCCACAAGGCTACGTGGGTCAGTTTCATTGTACTGATAGTATATATTTAAATAAATCCTGCAAAGTATTTTGATCCAGTATTTCCAAAGGAAAACCGAATGAAAATACCTTGTCGTGCATCACGCCTGCGACCGGCAAATCCCCGACCGAAACGGGCTTGCTTCCTTCCAAAGGACGGAGCCGGTCGAAAGTCGGTGTAAAGTACAGGTTATCGCTCCCGCCGTTTGTATTCGGGACTTTCCGGTCGCAGGTGTATCCCAGCATTTCCCTCACCTCTGCCGATACACCCGGATCGCTGCCGATATAACTGCCCGAAATCACAACCGGAACTTTAGCTTCAATTGCATTCTGGAATTGCTTGACGATCAACGGGTTATAAATGGAATATTTCGTCGGATAACTGCGTTGCGCTCCCATAATCACGTCGATCAGGCGGTATTGCGATGGTCGCAGGGGCATTTTGACGAACGCCTCCCGCGAGACGCTCGAAAAAGAATAGCCCACTTTCAGGAGCGCTTGTCCGTGAACGGCCGGATAATCGAACGAATTACCCACACTCCCTTTCGGGGTGAACTCCATGGATGAGGCGCCCCAACCCGGGCGGTCGTTGTCCTCGAACGGAGCCAAAGGCTCGAAATTCCGCTGGGGTCCGACGATCGCCCTATCCCGCAAATAAGGCACCCCGGGATCCGTGTCGAGGTCGAATCCCAGGACTTTGCCGTTCTCGTCTTTCTTCAGGGCCGGTGGGCTGCCGCGGTTGAAACCGTTCACGACCAACGCTCTTCCCGCCTCTGCCGATGTGAGCCCGGCAGAAATTGTCTCGCTTGGGAAACTCTCGCCTCCCTCGTTAATCGCCGTCACCCGGTAACTATACACGCGTCCGTCCCGGTTCAGCGGCAGCCTGATCTCCGGAAACCGGACTTCGACACCCTCGTCGAAAGCGCCGTCCGGCCCGACCCGGCGGTAAACCCGGTAGCGGTTCGGTTTTGCGGTCGGCTCCAACGGGTCGTTCGTAGCGGCCCAGGCGATATGCACCGAATCGCCGGCAGTCAGCTCCGCCTGCAATGCCGACGGCGGCAAGGGCTGTACCGTGTAATTCCGTCCGTAACGGTCTGCCAGGAAGCGCAATATCCCTTTATATACCGCCCTCGCCATATCGAAACGGAATGCCGGATCGAGGGCGATGGCCATGTCGTTCGCATTTTGGTGCGAAAACATTTCGACGAGTATGGCCGGCATATCGGGCCTCGATATTTCAGCATAGCTTTTGTCGTACATCGACCGGCGCGTCCATGCCCCGTCGTATTTGGCGCGCAGATCGGCGACGATCTGCGTCTGAACCAGGTCGGCCAGGTCCCGTCCGGCCAGCTTGCTTTTGCCGTTGGTGTAATTGGCGCGGCAGCGGTCGGTGTAATGGATCGTGAGGGTGCCCACGATCGAGTCGCACAACCCGGCATCGGTGTGCAGCCCTAAGGCCAAGTCCAGCGGAATGTTTTTCTGTTTGCGGATATAATTACACCAGTCACCGTTCCCTTTGAAATTGTCGATGTAGTCCAACATTTTACCCTCCTTATTGTCCGGCGACAGGGTTTCCTGGGCGTAAATGGAGTCCGGCACGCCGCTGTATTGCATCCAGTACCGTGCAGCCTCTTCGTAGCGCGTCACGCCGCTGACCGTGCCGGCGCGCTCGATATTGCCCATTCCTCCCCCTATTTTGACCACATCGGCGGTCAATGTGCCGTTCTGGGCGTCGGCCGGTGCAGACATTACGATCCGGGACGCGCTGTCCAGTTCGAAAGTCCCCAGCCACACCCACATGGAGCCGCCGATACGCTGGTTGACTTCGAACTCGGCTTTGCCTCCCGCATGGACAACCGTGTAACGGGCGTTCGTCAGGTTGCCCGGCAAGGCTTTCCAGCTGACATAGACCCCATATCTGCCTGGTTTGCCTAAATTAGGAATATAGCTGATCTCCGGCTTTATATCGCCGGATATTTCCGCCTGTAAAACAGTTCCTTGCCGGAATGGATTCTGACTATGCAACGTATCCCGGAGGGCAAATCCGCCGGGTTGTTTTTTCCAGGTGCCGGTAGTCAGGATGCGGGCATTCCCGGTGGAGCCGTCGTTGTCGATAATGATCTCTTCCGGCTGCGGGTCCCTTTCCCGCGCCATGACTACGACGGCCCCCGCATTTTCGAGCATCGGGGCAAGGTATTGCGCCGTGAACTCCTGCGTATTCAGGTCTTCGATGGTGCAGAAGAGCGCCGGGCGCTGCCATTTCCATGCCGAATCTTCCTCCTCGTGGTAGTATTTGCCGTGTCCTCCCCAAAGCGCTATGTGCCGCCCGCCCAGGCCGCGCCCGTAGACGGAACGGTCCGTGCGCCGGACAAGCGGCCGGCGGTTGATCGGCGTGCTCTCCCTTTTGGGATCGCGGTCGGCCTTGTCCCGGAAATAATTGGGAATGAAGCGCTCCGCCGGGATGTTGTAGGCATAGAATCGCACATCGCATTCCTGATAGGCATCCCCCAGCTTTTTACGCACTTCGTCCGCCCAGGTGTCGAGCAACTCCTGCCGGATAGCGATCTGCGCCAGTCCCACGTTGCAATAGAGCCGCAGGGTTTTCCTGTCCGCACTCAGCTGTACCCGCTCCAACACGACGCTCCGGACCGATTCGCACCTCCAAGGGAGGAAAAAATCGGGTCGTTTCCCCAGCTTGCTCATAACAGCCTGCTGCTCGGTCTTTACGGCAGCTGCCGAAAGTACAGGTTCAGGTAAAGCTGCCCGAAGGCCATTTGCACAAAAGATTAATAATAAAATAATCGAATATTTCATCACTTAAAACTCCCCTACCTCCAATTCGGTGATCCGGTCGCCGTCCACGGTGAAACGAAGCGCCGTCCGGACACCCTGGTAGCCGTAACCGGCCGCTCCCGGATTCATATGCAATAGATTGTATTTCTTGTCGTTAATGACTTTGAGAATATGCGAGTGGCCGCTGATGAACAGGCCGGGATGCACCTTTTCGATCCACATGCGGGCCTCCGGCTCATACCGCCCGGGATAGCCGCCGATATGGGTCATCACCACGCTCAGCTCCTCGCAAATGATGTGTTTGAATTTCGGATAGACCGTCCGTACCCGGTGGTCGTCGATATTGCCGTAAACCGCCGTGAGCGGGCGGAATGCGTCGATCTCGTCGGCCAGTTCCAGGGAACCGATGTCGCCCGCGTGCCAGATTTGGGAGACGGGATCGAGGAAGTGCCTTATTTTGTCATCGAACGTGCCGTGTGTGTCAGAAATCAGACCTATTTTTGTCATAGTAGATGGCTAATGTGCATCAAAGTTATAATAATTTAAGAAAAGACTATCTTTGTATATATGATGAGCAACATACCCTTGGCGGAGCGGATGCGTCCCACGACGCTGGACCAATATATCGGGCAGACCCATCTGGTGGGGCCGGACGGCGTATTGCGGAAATTCGTATCGTCGCGCAATCTTTCGTCGTTCATCCTGTGGGGGCCTCCGGGTGTGGGCAAGACCACGCTGGCGCAGATCATGGCGCG
The DNA here is from genome assembly GCA_020859745.1 of Rikenellaceae bacterium. Classification (GTDB taxonomy): domain Bacteria; phylum Bacteroidota; class Bacteroidia; order Bacteroidales; family Rikenellaceae; genus Rikenella. The sequence continues at coordinate 6,746 of JAJBVQ010000085.1, read as the reverse complement.
GGCTCTGGAACGTAAATTCTTCACATTAAGCGCAATAAACGCGGGAGTTAAAGAAGTGCGCGAGGTGCTGGAAAAGGCCCGTTCGAGCCGCTTTTTCGATTCGGCGCCTCCGGTGCTCTTTATCGACGAAATCCACCGGTTCAACAAGGCGCAGCAGGACTCGCTGCTGGGGGCTGTCGAGCAGGGGGTGGTGACGCTGATCGGGGCGACCACCGAAAATCCTTCGTTCGAGATCATCCGTCCTTTGCTGTCGCGCTGCCAGGTCTATATCCTCAAGCCGCTGGCCGAGGAGGACTTGCTGAAACTGCTCGACCGGGCTATCACCGAAGACGCGCAGCTCAAAGAGCTGGACATCCGGGTGGAAGAGACCGGCGCGTTGCTAAGTTTCAGCGGCGGCGATGCCCGCAAGCTGTTGAATATCCTCGACATGATCTGCGGGACTGCGGGCGGGGAGCAGGTCGTTATCAGCGACGAGACGGTGCGCGCTTCCTTGCAGCAGAATATCGCGCGGTACGACAAAAACGGCGAGGAGCATTACGACGTGATCTCGGCGTTTATCAAAAGCGTACGGGGCAGCGATCCGAATGCGGCGATCTACTATCTGGCGCGCATGTTGTCGGGCGGCGAGGAGCCGCGGTTCATTGCCCGGCGGCTTTGTATCCTGGCTTCCGAGGATATCGGGCTGGCCAATCCGAATGCCTTGCTCCTGGCGGAGGCTTGTTTCAACACGGTGCACAATATCGGAATGCCGGAGGCCCGGATCACGCTGGCGCAGACGACGATCTACCTGGCGACTTCGCCGAAAAGCAATTCGGCCTATATGGCGATCAACAAAGCTATGGCGCAGGTCGAAAAGGAGGGATACCGGCCGGTGCCGCTGCACCTGCGCAACGCCCCTACCCCGTTGATGGAAAAGGCGGGGTACGGAACGGGTTATAAATATGCGCACGATTTTCCTGGCCATTTTGCAGACTTGGAGTTTATGCCGGAGGGCTTGTCCGGAAAGCGTTTTTGGAAGCCGGCACAGAATGCCGCGGAAGAGAAACTGAAGGCCCGCATGGACGAGCTTTGGCAGGGGAAATACTGAGCCTTGCTTGGGGTTTTCGGGAAAATGATTAGATTTACAGGAAAAAGCGATTTTATGACGATGAAATGCAGCCACACGGGGGCTAAAAACAAAGATATACGTGTCGAGATTCCCGGATTCACCGATGACAATAATAAGGGGCCTTTCTTCCTGATGGCGGGGCCGTGCGTGGTGGAGAGCGAAGAGATCGTGATGGGCACGGCGGAAAAATTGGTCGAAATCACCTCCCGGTTGGGCATTCCCTATATTTTCAAGGCTTCGTACCGCAAGGCGAACCGGAGCCGGGCCGACTCCTTTACCGGGATCGGGGACATCAACGCCCTGAACCTGCTGGCGAAAGTGCGCCGTGAGTTCGGCGTGCCGGTGGTGACGGACATCCACAATCCGGACGAGGCGGCAATGGCGGCGGAATATGTAGACGTGCTCCAGATACCGGCTTTCCTTTGCCGGCAAACCGACCTGCTGACGGCGGCGGCCGAGACGGGCAAGTGGGTCAATATCAAAAAGGGGCAATTCCTGGCGCCGGAATCGATGGCGTTCGCGGCGGAGAAGATTACGGAGTGCGGTAACCGGAACGTGATGCTGACCGACCGGGGAACCATGTTCGGCTATTACGACCTGATCGTCGATTATCGGGGGATCCCGGTGATGCAAAAGACGGGATTTCCGGTGGTGATGGACATCACCCACTCGTTGCAGCAGCCGAACCAGAGCAGCGGCGTGACGGGGGGACATCCGGAGATGATCGAGACAATCGCGCGTGCGGCGATTGCGGTGGGAGTCGACGGGTTGTTCGTCGAGACGCATCCGAATCCGGCATGCGCTTTGTCGGACGGGGCCAATATGCTGCCGCTCGACCGGATGGAGGGAATGCTGGAGCGGCTGGTTGCGCTGCGGAAGACTATACAGTCATTTTAATTTTGGGAATCAGGTAAACTTCGATATGGACGACAACAATATACCGGCGGCCGAAGGCGGCAAGCGGGAGCAGATCATCAAGACTTTGAAAACGAAATCGGCTTTGCTGCAACATATTTTCGACAACACGCAGCAGGTTTTCGGGCAGCTCAAGGAGATTTTGCAGGAGTATGCGGTGGAGGTGAACGAACAGCTGGAGGGGGTTACCGATAAGCGGGTCAAACTGGAGTACCGCGACCGGGGAAAATTCGAAGCGCAGTTGCAGCTGGCGGGGGACATCCTGATCTTCAGCATGCACACCAACGTTTTCCAGTTCGAGCGCGAAAATATCATCTGGCAGAACTCCTATGTGAAGCAGGACAAGCAGAATGCCTACTGCGGGGTGATCAACATATACAACTTCCTGGCCGACTCGTTCAAATACAACCGGTCGGCGGACGAAGGGTACCTGGTGGCGCGGATATTCATCAATCGGGATTTCCAGTACATGGTCGAGGGGAAACGCCAGGTGACCTACCGGCACGACAATTTCGGGCAAGGCGCCATTACGCCGCAGGCGCTGACCGAGATCATCGAGAACACTATGGCATACACTTTGGATTTCGATCTGTTGGTGCCCCCGTACGATGCGGTCAAGCTGGTGACGGTGGACCAGATGAATACCAAGATTGAAAACTCGAAATTGCAAACAGGCAAACGGCTGGGGTATCAGTTCCGGTCAGACGATGTGTAGATGCGGACATATCGCCCTACTACTTTTATGCTTTAGCATCGCTTCGTTCGCCTACGGCCAGGCGCCCCCGCCTGCGGCCGAGCCGTCGTTACCGGTCAATTACGACGAACAGATGCACAGCGACACGGCCGTGGTGCCGATCAATTACCGGGAGCAGACCGAAAAGGCAGACGCTTTTTACGACACGCTCCGCCACCGGCAATATAAAAACCCGCTGACCCGGTTCCTGTTCCGTTCCCTGATCAAAAGCCGCAATTCCAGCGACGAGGGGCCGCCGATGCTCGATTTCAAGCGCAACCGGAACTATTTCGAGACCTATTCGGGCAAGCATATCACAGCGATCCATATCACGCAGGCCAATGTCTTCTCGCCGCGCGACCCTGCGGAAAAAGTCGGCTGGGTGCAGCGGTTGATCGACAAAATCCACATCCGTACCAAACAGAAACAGTTGGTCCAGAACCTGCTTTTCAAAGCGGGCGACACGATCAATCCGTATGTCATGGGGATCAACGAGGAGCTGCTCCGCAGCTTGCCGAACCTCTCGACCGCCTATTTCGTGATTATGCCCGATCCGCACGATTCGACGGGCGTGACGGTCAATATCTTCGCGCGCGACAACTGGTCGATCAGCGCCGACGGGCGGCTGGGGAGCGTCGAGAACAACCTTTCAGTATTCGACCGGAATTTCCTGGGGACAGGGGATGAACTGAAACTGATCTTCACCAGCGAGAAAGGGCTCAAAAATATCGGAACGGAGATCAATTACACGGCCCGCAACCTGCTCGGTTCATTTACCGACGTGACGGTCAAAATGGGCGTCGGGGCCAATAGCAACATCGGGCAATTTACGGTGGATCGCCCTTTTATCCTGCCCTCCGACTGGGCATTCGGCTTCAACGCGGGACGGGCCTACAAGCGGGAAGAGTTGATCCTGACCGATACCTCTTATTACATCAACCGTTTCAAAGTGGACGGTTGGATCGGGAAATCCTGGTGTCTGAACTGGCATAACGGGACCAGCGTCTACATAGCGGCCTCGTTGGGCAAAGAGCAGTACAGCAACCGTCCGCCGATCACTGAGAGTCTGAACCCGTATTACCACAACAGCGATCTTTTCCTATTCAGCCTCGGTTTTGCCCGGCGGAATTATTTCCAGGGCAACATGATCTACGGATACGACCGTACCGAGGACATTCCCTACGGGTTCCGCGTGGAGTTGGTGGCGGGCCGGGAATGGGAGGAAAAACTCGGGCGGAGGGATTACCTCGGCATGCGGGGGTATTGGGGGAATCTGGTCGGGGATCATTACCTCGAGGCCGGGGCGGCCCTCGGCTCGTTCTTTACCTCCGACCACAAGTTGCAGCAGTCGGTCATCAGCAGCCATATCAAATACTTCACGCCTTTGCTGCGCGTGCGGACAAGTTATATTCGGCAGTTCGGCGTCCTGTCGGCGACCATGGGTTTCAACCGGCTGGAAGGCGAGCGCGAGGCGCTGCGGTACGAAAAACGTCAGGGGCTGGGTATCCGGGGATTGGAAACCAACTCCTGGTTGTCGGGCTATAACCGGCTGACGATGAGTTCCGAACCCGTGCTGTTCACCCCCCTGTTCCTCTACCATTTCCGGTTCGCTTTTTTCATGTTCGGCGATGTCGGCTGGATGGGTTACAACAATAACCTGTTCCGGAACCGCTTTACTGGAGCGATCGGCGCAGGTGTCCGCCTCAAAAACGAGCGGCTGATATTCAACAATATACAGATCCGTCTGGGCTATGCTTTCAACCGGCCGCCGGAGGTGGGATACAGCTATTTCTCCATCTCGAACGAGCAGGATTTCCAGGAAACCGCTTTCGCACCGGGCCAGCCCCAGATCGTCCCCTATCGCTGATCTATGGCATAGTTTATGCACGTCTTAGGGGTATTACAAACCTATAAAAATTACAGACTATGTCAGTACTGGTGGGGCAAAAAGCCCCTGTATTCAAAGCTACGGCGGTGGTGAACGGCGGCGAGATCGTTCAGGAATTTTCGCTGGAGCAATATCTGGGTAAGAAATATGTCCTTTTCTTCTTTTATCCGGCCGATTTCTCGGCGGTTTGCCCGACCGAGATACTCGCTTTTCAGGAGTTGATGGCGGAGTTCGACAAACGGAACGTGGCCGTTGTGGGCTGTTCGGGCGACTCGCATTTCGTGCACCAGAAATGGCTCTCCATCCCGGTGAACCAGGGGGGTATCGAAGGAGTGAAATATCCGCTGTTGGCCGATCCGGCCAAGACGATCATGCAGAATTACGACGTTCTGGCAGGGGATTATCTTTATAACGAGAACGGGGAAGTAACATTCCAGGGGCCTGCGATGGCTTACCGGGGCAGTTTCCTGATCGACAAGGAGGGCGTCGTGCGGCACCAGGTGGTCAATGATCTGCCGTTGAGCCGCAGCACGGAGGAGACCCTGAGGATGATCGACGCTTTGCAGCATTTCGAAGAGTATGGTGAAGCCTGCCCGATCGATTGGCACAAAGGCGACAAAGGGATCAAGTAAATCACTCCCCGCTAAAAAAGAGAGGCCGGTGGAAAAATTCCACCGGCCTCTTTACATTCATTGTATCGTACAATTTATGCTTCGACCTTTTCTTCCAGCACCATTTTGAAATACCCCAGGCTGTCCGGGTCGAACTCGTTGATGTAGCTCAGGTGGGCGTTGCACTTCGCCTGCCCTTCCTTGATGAAGGCGATGGCCGAAATGCGGTACTCCTCCCCTACTTCCGGATGGCTGGCCTGCTGGAGCAGAAGATGCCCCATAACAATATAGCCTCCCATCTCCACCAGCCGCCGGGCATGGAAATCGAGCAGGTCGGCATCGTTCCCCTCCTTCGCCGAGGCTTCCTGCACGGCTTTTACCGCCGCTTCGTACTGTTCGCGCATCGTCACCAGCGTGCGGTACTGCGTATCCAGCTCCGGCACCGGCTTAACGGCCTCGTACCCCTGCATTTGCCCCAGCAACACACCGGTCGTCACCCCCCGTATCGCCGCAACCACCTGCAACTGCGAAGTCCCTTCGTAAATAGTGGTGATACGCGCATCGCGGTAGATACGCTCGATGGCGTAGTCTTTCATAAAGCCCGATCCCCCGTGGATCTGCAACGAATCGTAGGCTACGCTGTTGCTGTATTCCGACGAGAAAAGTTTCAGCAACGGGGTGTAGGCATCCGCCAGTTTCTGATACTTTTTCATCTCGTCGCGCTCCTCTTTTTCGAGTTTGCGCTCCTTTTCGATGTGGAAATAGTTCTTGTAAACGTCCACGAAACGCGCCGTTTCGTACAGCAAAGCCCGGCTCGCCTGCAAACGTGCCTTCATATTGGTCAGCAACTCGTAAACCGCCGGGAACTGAATGATCGGTTTACCGAATTGTTCCCGCTCGTTGGCATATTTCAGCGCCTCGCGGTACGCCGCCTCCATAATCCCGACCGACTGCGCCCCGATCCCCAGTCGTGCCGAGTTCATCAAGGCCATCACATACTTGATAAGCCCCATCTTCCTGTCTCCGACCAGTTTGGCCGGTGCATTGGTAAAGACCAGTTCGCAGGTCGGCGAGCCGATGATCCCCAGCTTGTGTTCGATACGCCGCACCTTGACTGCCATGTGTTTTTTATCGTACACGAACAGCGAAAGCCCGCGCGCATCGGTTGTCCCCTCCTCAGACCGGGCCAATACCAGTGAAATATCGCCGTCGCCGTTGGTAATAAACCGTTTCACGCCGTTCAGCAACCATTCCCCCGGTTTGTCCGGATTCGGTGTAGCCTTGAGCATCACTGCCTGCAAATCCGACCCTGCGTCCGGCTCGGTCAGATCCATCGCCGCCGTCGCCCCTGCGTTGATCTGCGGCAGGTATTCCGCGTTGATCTCCTCGCTGGCGAATTCGTGCAGCGTTTCGGCACAGTCCTGCAAGCCCCAAAGTTTGCCGGATCCCGGCAGCCGCGCGGCGGCCCAGTTGGCAGGGCATCCCTTCCGG
>JAJBVQ010000125.1 GCA_020859745.1 Rikenellaceae bacterium | reverse complement strand
TATGTGTTGTTCGAAACAGGGTCAAGAGTAAGGTATAAGCAGAGCTGCCGCCCGCTGAATTTCAGCGGGCGGCAGCTCTTGGATTTTATGTCGTGTGCCGAAGGTTACCGCAGGATGGATTTGCCGTACCACTGCTCCGGAGCTTTGATCCCCAGCATGTCGGCGATGGTCGGCGCGTTGTCGTATTTCATCACGATCCGCTCGATCTTCTGTCCGGCCGGGATGCCCTTGCCCATGATGATATAAGGCGACTGCATCTCCACCATAGTCTTGCCGCCGTGTCCGGTGCCTATGCCGCCGTGGTCGGAGGTGAAGATGACTGCGGTCGATTTCGGGTCCATGTTCTGCTCTACGCAGTCCAGGATCACGCCCACCAGCGAATCGATCTTTTCGCAGGCTTCGATGTATTCCGGCGTCATCCAGCCGATACCGTGGCCCGTACCGTCGGGTTGGGCCAACTGGATGAATGCCAGTGTCGGTTGCTGCTCTTTCAGGAAGACGCAGAATATCTGCGTTGCCAGATCGTCGTCGTCCGAAGTTCCTTTATCGAGGTTCACCGCCTCCTTTTCGAACAGGTATCCGATGCCGTTCCACGAATAGACTACGCCCGTCACGGCATCCGGCATCTGTTCGCGGACTTCTCCGAATATACCGGGGAAAAGGCCGTATTTATTGACGTAGATCGGTTTTACTTCGGGAGTCTTGCTGCCCCACTCCGTGAAACCGTGCATCTCCGAGCCGGCGCCCATCAGCAGCGTCGCCCAGTTGATGGCGCTCGACGAAGGCAGCACGGTACGCGCCTCCATAGTGTAGGAGCCCTCTTTCATCATCCGTTCCAGGTTGGGGAATTTGCCCGGGTTTTTGACGATCACTTCGGCGCTGAAGCCGTCGCTGCCGATCATCACCACGTGTTTCATTTTCGGCGCTTTGGCCGCAGCTTCGCCGGCGAAGCAGACCATACCCATGGCCACGACGGCCAGCGAGATCGTTCTGATTTTTTTAAGCATGTCGGTTTAGTTTGATATTGAGTTGGTTAGTGTGTCTCGTTGAAAAAATCCTACCAAAGTTAAGGTTATTTTCCGGAAAATCCAGAAAAATTGTTCCGCAAAATAAGTGGTACGGCACGGGTATTGCATCGTTTCCCCCACAAAATAAACTTATTTCAAACCCTTAAAAAATAGATTGTCATGGGAAAAAATGCTGTTGAGATCTCGAAACTCGACGTGACGGAATTGATCGGAAAACTGAACGCGGCGCTGGCCGAAGAGTGGCTGGCCTATTATCAATACTGGATCGGCGCGCGGATCATGGAAGGCCCGCAGCGCACGGCTATCGAGCCGGAGCTGCTGACCCATGCCAACGAGGAGTTGGGGCATGCCGAGAAACTGGCTACCCGTATCATCCAGTTGGAGGGAACCCCGGTGCTCGACCCGAAGGAGTGGTTCACGCTGGCCAAGTGCGCTTACGACGCACCGACCGATCCGTATGTCGAAGTGATCCTCAAGCAGAACCTCAAAAGCGAGCGCTGCGCTATCCAGCGTTACCAGAACCTGGCCGATATGACTATCGGGAAAGACTATGCCACTTACCAGATGGCAGTCGAAATCCTGAACGACGAGCTGGAGCACGAGGAAGACCTCGAATCGTGGATGAAAGACCTCGCGCAGCTCAAACGGGACATGGACTTGCTGCTGCATAAAAACCAGTAAGCGGCTGAACCGTCGGATGAACCGGGCGGGACGAACCCTTTTCAAAAGGGTTCGTCCCGCCCTCTTTTTGCTATATTTGTAAACTGACTTTACAAGACTATGAATATGACCCCGAATCGTTTTGTCTGGCTGGCCCTGACCGGCACGTTGTGCCCTTACACCGGCGTAGCCCGGGAAAAGGATAAAACCGTCCCGCAGCGGCCCAATGTCCTGTTCCTGATGGCCGATGACCTGCGGCCGGAGCTTGGGTGCTATGGGGTGAAGGAGATCCAAACGCCGAATATCGACCGGCTGGCCGCCGGCGGCGTTCTCTTTCGGAATGCCTATTGCAACGTGCCGGTGAGCGGAGCGTCGCGGGCCAGTCTGCTGACGGGCGTCTATCCGCGTTATCCCGACCGTTTCGTGGCTTTCGATGCGTGGGCTTGCAAAGATGCGCCGGAGGCGGTGCCCATTTCGCAGTGGTTCACCGAGCACGGTTATTACACCGTCTCGAACGGCAAAGTGTTCCATAATATTCAGGATCATGCCGAAAGTTGGAGCGAGTACCCGTGGCGAGTGCATCCGGAGGGGTATGGCAAGGACTGGGCGGAATACAACAAATGGGAACTGTGGATGAACGACGCTTCGGGGCGGACGATCAACCCCAGGACGATGCGCGGGCCGTTCTGCGAAGCGGCGGAGGTGCCGGATTCGGCCTATGACGACGGCAAAGGCGCCCTGCGGACTATCGCCGACCTTCGGCGGCTCAAAGAGGCGGGAAAACCGTTCTTCCTGGCCTGCGGGTTCTGGCGCCCCCACCTGCCGTTCAATGCGCCGAAAAAGTACTGGGATATGTACCGGCGCGAGGAGATTCCGTTGGCGGAGAACCGTTACCGGTCGGAAGGACTGCCGGGGCAGGGGCAGGGGTCGCGGGAGAGTTTCGCCTATGCCCGGGTCGATGCTACGGCTGCCGACGCGTTCCCGCGGGCGGCG
>JAJBVQ010000188.1 GCA_020859745.1 Rikenellaceae bacterium | reverse complement strand
GGCTTTTATGGGATTACGCATGTCGGTAAATGTGTTTGAAAAAAGTGTGTCCTGCGCTTGCGGCGGCAGGGCTTGGCCTGTAAGCTTACGCAAGCGAAGGGACATCTTTTTCGAACGGAAACCAACTCTTTCCTGCGGATGGTGCGGGATGGTTTGCGAATGGAGGCGGGGAGGTTTATTTTTCCGGTTCGCCGTACCACGAGGAGTACATGAGGTAGTGCTCGGCGTTGAGCGTTATCATGCGGTGTTGCTCTTCGGGGGTGAGGCTTTTGACCTTTCTGGCGGGCACGCCGGCGTAAATGCTGCCCGGCTCGCACTCCTGGCCGGTGAGCACCAGCGCCCCGGCGGCTACGATGGTGCCGCTGTGGACGACGGCGTTGTCGAGCAGGGTGGCGCCCATGCCGATCAGGCAGTCGTGCTCGACGCGGGCGCCGTGGATGGTGGCGTTGTGGCCGACCGAGACGTTGTCGCCGATCTCGACGACAGATCTCTTGTGCAGGGTGTGCAGCACGGCGCCGTCCTGGATATTGACGCGGGATCCGAGGCGGATCGGGTTGACGTCGCCGCGCAGCACGGCTCCGTACCAGATGGAGCAGTCGTCGCCCATCGTGACGTCGCCGATGATGGCGGCGGTTTCGGCCAGGAAGCAGTTTTTGCCAAACTGCGGGGTGAAACCGTTCAAAGGTCGGATCAGTGCCATAGTATGTGTCTGTTTTTGTTTGGTGCAGGTTTTATCTCGCCCGGTGGGCTTTCACTTGAGCCGGATCGACCTCCTGTTCCGGGCAATGCTCTGACGGTGTGCCCGCGGTACTTCCGTATCCCCGTCACTCCCGTACGCAGCGGACGGAAAAGCCGTAAGTGCGGACTGCTCCGGAGTTTCCGTAGGGAAAGCATGCGACGGGAGTGAAATGGGCGAAGTAGCCGTTGTTGCCGTAGGGCGAGGCGCTCCAGAATTGTGTTTCCGTGGTGGCATTGTATACACTGCCGTCGGGGTGGCGTCCGCCTGTCATATGATATCGTGCCGCGCCGCCGTGTACGACCGTTTCGTCGAAAGTCCGGCAATAGCCCAGGGTCATTGCCGTACCTTGCATGAAGCTGTTCGACGTTGTAAAATGATGCCACGGACTCCGGTCGTCTTCCCCGCTCGGCGGCACCCGCCAACCGGCCGGGCAGGGGTCGAAAAGTGTTTTTTCGTTATCCCGCCAAAGCGAGGCGTTTAACTTTCATCGTCGTGCAGCTTGGCCTCCTGCCAGAGCTCTTCGAGCCGCTCCGGCGCAAGGCTCTGCATCGGGATGCCTTTTTTTATAGTCTGTTGTTCCATATAGCCGAACCGTCGGATGAATTTGCGGTTGGTGCGTTCCAATGCCAGGTCGGGATTGACGCCGTAGAGCCGCGCCGCGTTCACCACCGAAAAGAGCAGGTCGCCGAACTCGGCTTCCAGCCGGCCGGCGTCCTTGCTGTCGATCTCGGCCTGCACTTCGGCGGTCTCTTCGGCCACTTTGGCCCACACTTCGCTCCGTTCGGGCCAGTCGAAGCCGGCGGTGGAGACCTTCTGCTGGATGCGACACGCTTTGGGTAGCGCGGGCATCCCTTTGGGAACGCCCGAAAGGATGGTCTTATTGCCGTCTTTCTCCCGCTGTTTCAGCGCTTCCCAGTTCTCGACCACCTCTCCGGCGTCGGCCGCGGCTGTCTCGCCGTATACGTGCGGATGGCGGTAGATGAGTTTCTCGTTCAGGGCCGTGGCCACGTCGCCGATGTCGAAATCGCCCCCGTCCTGCGCGATCTTGGAGTAGAAGACGACGTGCAGCAGCAGGTCGCCGAGCTCTTTCTTGATATACAGCGGGTCGCCGGCGACGATGGCGTCCATCAGCTCGAAACACTCCTCGATGGTGGCGTTGCGCAGCGAGAGCATGGTCTGCTCCCGATCCCACGGGCATTTCTCCCGCAGCTCGTCCATAATGTCCAGCAGCCGCCCAAGGGCGGCCAGTTTTTCCTCTTTGGTATTCATCGTTCTTGAATGTGGCTGTCTATGAAATCCAGTATCTCGCGCCCGCTTTGGGTGCTGTCGTCGAATTTGCGGGCGAAAAGCATCTCCGGCTGGCTCTCGATCACGCGCAGCAGGCTGTCGCGATGCCGCATGGAGAAGGTGGCCGGCGTGTGCGTGTCGCTCCAGTCTATATAGTGGAGCGTTTCGCTCGCCAGCGGCCCCGGAAGCCGGTCGCGGTTGTTGGCTGCGATGGTCTGGAAAAAGCACTCCTCCGGGATCAGCGTCCGGCGGTGAAAGGCGCGGTATTCCGGGTGCTCCTTCGTGAAATCGAGCAGCAGGTCGCCCACGGCGAGCGGAAATCCGCACCAGAATTCCCCCACGTACTGTCCGTATCCGAGGAGCGGGAATTTCCGCCGGGTGAAAAACGCCCCGATGGCCCCGAATATCCGGGAGGGGCGGTAGCGGAGGATCTTGTAAAAGGATACCGCGTTCTCTTTGTCGATCTTCAGCCGCCGGATGCGGACGATATTGCGCCCGCCGAGGTGGAAATAGGCGTCCCGCGTGCGGTTTACGCCCCCTTCGCGCAGGTTGGCATAGGGTACCTTTTCGGTCTGCATATAGGTAGTCGAAGCGTGCGCCCCGAGGAATTCCAAGATATACCGGCGCGACCGGATGGGGTAGTCCTGCCCGCTGAGCAGGACGATATATCCCTCC
>JAJBVQ010000269.1 GCA_020859745.1 Rikenellaceae bacterium | reverse complement strand
CATCGACGCAGCTTCCTGTACGTAATAAGCCCCGCCGTGGAACACCGGGTCGGCAGTAAACACAGGACGTTCGGCCAGGTAAAAAGCCTCCCCCGCCTCCGCCCAAGGCACGGGGCCGTCAACAGCGGATTCAGGCAAAAGATAGGGCTTGTACGGGTTCAGGCGCACGCTGACCGGAGCCTGCCCCTCAAGAGCCTCGGCCAAACCCGGCTGCGCGGCGGCCGTGCTACCGAGAAACGCCGCCGGAAGCGGAACGCAAGCCTCCCTGTTATTTGCAGCTGCCATGAATATGTTCTTCGATACGGGCAAGAATGGCCTCGCGGGACGCCGGGTCGGTCACGAAGTCCTCCCGGTCCACGTCGATCACGAGTTTCGGCCCGTCGTAGGTGCCGATCCACTCCTCGTACAGCCGGTTCAGCCCTTCGAGGTAGGTGCCGTCGATCGACGACTCGTAGGCCCGCCCCCGCCGCTGTATCTGGCTGACGAGGGTCGGCACCGAAGCGCGCAGGTAGACCAACAAAGCCGGCCGCAGCAGGTTGTCCACGGTGAAGTTATAGAGCTGCATATAGGTGGTGTAGTCCCTCGACGACAACAGTCCGGCGTGGTGCAGGTTCGTGGCGAACACCCGCGCATCCTCGTAGATCGTCCTGTCCACCACCACGTTCCGACCCTCGGGCAAAGCCGCGATGCCGTCGATCTGTCGCTGCCGCTTGCCGAGGAAATAGACCTGCAGGTTAAACGCCCACCGCCGCATGTCCTCGTAAAAGTCGCCGATGTACGGATTCTCCGACTCCTCGTACTGCGCCTCCCACCCCAGCCGCCCGCTGAGCAGCTCGGTCAGGTAGGTCTTCCCGCTCCCGATATTTCCGGTAATGGCTATATACATCCCTTGTCCCCGTGTTTATTCGTCCGATTTATAAAACTTTGGAAGCCGTGACCGGCCACTGCCACTCGACCCCGAAGGTGCAGCCCGAGACCCGCAGCGCCGGAGGCAGCTGGAACCGCTTGAAATCCCCCGACAGCAACAGCCGGCAGACCCGCTCCACCGTGGCCGCATCGTACCCCTCGGCGATCACCTCGGCCGATGACTTGCCGCCCTCGACCAGCCGCACCAGGATCGCATCCAGCACCGGATAATCCGGCAGCGAGTCGCTGTCCTTCTGCCCCGGCCGCAGCTCCGCCGACGGCGCTTTGGTCAGGATATGTTCCGGGATCGGCTCCGTCCTGCCCTCGACCCGCGCCGCCGCATTGATATGACGCGAAAGCGCATAGACATCCTCCTTGTACAAATCCCCGATCACACTCAGCGCGCCGCTCGTGTCGCCGTACAGCGTCCCGTAGCCCACCGCCGCCTCGCTCTTGTTAGAAGTATTGAGCATCAACGCCTTATGACTGTTCGACAACGCCATGGTCATCATACAGCGAATGCGTGCCTGCATATTCTCCTCCGCCAGTGCGCGCGCCGCCGGGTCGTCCGCGCCGAGCAACACCGGCTGCAAAGCCTCCAGCGCCGCCCCGAAGGTCTGCGCGATCGGCACCAGCCACGACTGCCCCTGCGGAATCCCCACACGCCGGATCATCTCCTCGGCGTCGGCCACCGAATGGTCCGTGGAGTATTCCGACGGCAGCATCACCGTCCTGACATGCTCCGGCCCCAACGCCTCCACCGCTAAGGCCAGCACCAGCGCCGAGTCGATCCCGCCCGACATCGCCACACAGGCGTCGCGGCATCCCGTTTTGGCGAAATAGTCCCGAATCCCCAGCACCAACGCCCGGCGCAGTTGTTCCAGACGATCCCCCCACTGGGCGCTTCGCAGCACTTCCACCGCTTCCGTATCTATCACAACCATAGCTTCTTCGAACAGCGGCAAGGCGGTCAGCTCCCCCGAAGGAGCGGCAACGCACGAGCCGCCGAAATAGATCGTCCCGGTCTGAGCCCCGACCTGGTTGACCCAGACCACCGGCTTACCCAGCGCCTTCGCCTCGGCCAGCAGGCGTTCGTAGTTCTCCTCCGCGAAACCGTGCCGGAAAGGCTCCGCAGCGCAGACGATCTTCACATACCCGCATTCATTGTCCGACATCACCAGCCGCACCCCCTTCGCCGCGGCGAACGCCTCCAGCCCGGCCTTAGCCTCCGCCGCCTGCCGCCGGAACGCCGCCGACTCCGCCAAACCGAAAAGCGGCGACCCCGTCACCGCATCCCGGCCGAAGATCGCCCACTCCGCTCCCCGCTCCGCGGCCGCAGCCACGGCCTCTTTCATTTTCGCTACGTTGCCGGCCGTGTCGCCGACTTTGTAATCCTGCTGTACGAGCGCTACTTTCATAAGTCTGCCTCTATTTCGAAAAGTTTGTCCCAATTCTTTCCCGTCACGAATATCCGACCCGTCACCGGATCGCAGGCGATGCCGTTCAGCACATCGGTGCCCCGCCGGTGAGCGATACGGGTCTGGAGCGCCGCACAGTCGATATAGTGCGTCACCTGTCCCGTCGCCGGGTCGATCACCGCAATCCGGTCGGTCAGGTACAGGTTGGCCCAGAGCTTGTCCCCGATCCACTCCAGCTCGTTGATCTCCGTCACAGCACCGTTGTCGTCCCGCACCTGAAACCGCCGCAGCTGCGAAAAATCCGCCGGATCGAGCACCCGCACCCATGACGAGCCGTCGCTCATGTAGAGCGAATCCCCCGCCTCGTTCGGCGTCAGCC
>JAJBVQ010000238.1 GCA_020859745.1 Rikenellaceae bacterium | reverse complement strand
CCCATCACCTGGGCCTTGACCTGCGGCACATCCACGCGCAGCCCCCCCGACACCGCATTGTCGATGTCGAACGGATACTCCGTCAGCCCCGCGATCAGATAATAATACTGCATACACCCGAATCTCCTGAATTAAACGAAAACACCGCCGACTATTTCCCCGCCTCCCCGAAAAGCAGTTCCGACACCTTCGGCCGGAGGTACGACCGGAACAACGCGTCGAAATCCGCATCCGAGAAGCTCACATAGTAGCCTCCCTCGCGCACCGCGATGCGAAACGGCACCCGCACCTTCGCATCCGTGACGACCTCCACCCCGTTTTCGGAGCCGAATTTTTCCGCCAGAGCGTTTTTCACCGCCTCGGCCAGCTCCGCGCCCCGGTTCTCCGGCAGCACCACGCGCAGGCCGTTCTCCGGCCCGACAGCCTGTACCGCCGCCACCGCCAGCTCTTTGATAAAAGAGTTGTCGCGCCACGCCTGCGTCACCTGCGGCGTGACCACCTGCATTTGGACCATCCCCTCCACCTGTTGCCTCAGCGCGCTTTTGAGCTGTCCCGCCGCCAGCCGCACTTCGTTTTCCGTATTGGCTTTGAGCTGCGCCGCCGATTTCTGGGCGTCCGCGACAATCGCCCGCGCCCGGTCCTGCGCCTCCGCCACGATCTTCTCCGCATCCTCGTGCGCTTTGGCCAGCACAGCCTCCGCCTCGGCCCGCCCTTTCGAGAGTCCCTCGTTATACAGTTTTTCGGTGAGTTGTTGCAGTTTGTTTTCCATGATCCGTGATCTTATGATGCGTTTTTACTTATTCTTTCCTATTCTCCCGCCCAACCGTACACGGCCTTGTCGCTTCATGCTGCGTTCGACGGTGCCGCCCGGGGCTTTGTTTGTTTATTGACTGTAACTACCCTATCCGGGCGCCCGGCCCCCCATGGGTCCGCCCGGCGATCCTAAAGGAAAGCATTGCTTGCTCTTTCGTTTGCGGGCCGCCGCCACGGGGCGAAGCGCCGAAGGCACTTGGCGGCGGGCCCGGCAATTCTGCGGATTGCACAAAAGGACTCGGCTACCCCTCTCTCATTCTCGGGTGCCCCTGTCCCCCTCGGGGCGCCCGGCGTTCCCTACCGGAACGCGCTTTTTGTTCTCCCGGCCTCGAGCTATCGCCAAGCGGCCTCTCACCGCGGCAGCAGGCGGGCCGAAGCCTCCCCCAGCGGAGGCCCGCAACCTCACTTCGTTCGGTAACGGCTCCGCAGGCTTCGACCCGAAAACACATCTCCGGGCTGACGGGGGATTTATAGCTTTTCGGCGACCGCAAGGTGGCATGCCCCAAAACCACACCCGGCGAAGGGCTGCAACATAGGGTAGTTACAGCCCGGCTGGAGTGCCCAGCGGCACCGCTGGCACCGGCCTGACCGTTGACGTGCAGGCGTCGCCTGTTTTATCGGCTGTAACTACCCGAATCGGGCCGCCGCCACCGGGCGAAGCGGCAAAGCCGCTTGGCGGTAGGCCCGGCGACTCTGACGAGTCGCACTGTTCGCTCGATGCCATACCGTAGCCTTGGGCTTAAGCCCAAAGCTGCCGATGCGACAAACCAAAACCTGCCTGTTCGGATGCCCGGCGTTCCTGACGAGCGCGCGCATTTAGCTCATCGCAGCATCGCAGGCCGACACAAAGGCCGCCGCCACAAAAACTCCCCCCGCTGAAAGAACTACTGGTGCTGCGGCCGCAGCAAATCCGCCACCGTCTTGACCGGCGCAAACGTAGTGACCGGCACCTCCACAAACACCGTCGTCCAGTCCGCCATAGCCCCGTTCCACAGCCCCGGCAGCTCCTGCGCCTTCAGACTGCGTCCGTCCTTACTTTTTTCGGATATAAAACCGGTTTTCTTGTCGATATATTGTGTCAGGTCGAATTTTTTTCCTTTAAAATCGCGTACCGCACAAACTAAATCGACCGGATTAAAGTGCGTGCCACCTCCCATCAAAGCATCCCGAACCGAAGGGTCGATCTGCGACGACTCCGCGATCTGGAGCGACAGCGCCCCCGGCATTCCCAACGACGTCTCCGCCCAGAACGGCCCACCGCCCGGCTCCCCCTCGTTCCTGACCATCCCGCACACCCTCAGCGGCCTGTCCAGCACCCGCCTCATATCCGCAATCGTCGGCTCCACCGGCTTGCCGGAAAGCGAAGCCGGAAAGCGGTAACACAACTTTTCCTCGATAAACCGCTTCAGTTCAGCCGCATCCACCGCCGCGGCCCCCGAAGAGGCGTCGATCGCCTTGAGGTACGAAAACACCTGTTGCTGCAATTCCAGTGCCACAGCCGCCAGCGCCTTCTTGTAAAGCACCGTATCCCCCTTCAGGTGATCCGGCACCACATTGTCCACCGTTTTGATAAAGATCAGGTCCGCGTCGATACGATTCAGGTTCTCGATCAGCGCCCCGTGGCCGCCCGGACGGAACAGGATCTCCCCCGACTGCGAATCCCCCTCCCGGAACGGGGTGTTGTCCGGGTTCACCGCGATCGTATCCGTCGAAGGCTCCTGCACCGAATAGGTTATTTCGTACTCCACCCCGTACTTCGCCGAAAACGCCCCGATCTTTTCAGACACCAGCCGCTTGAAATCCTCCATATGCTCCGGCGACACCGTGAAAAGGATCCGCGCCGGCGAACCCCCGTACAAAGCCCGCTCCACCAAGTCCTCCTCCTTCGCCGGGCGC
>JAJBVQ010000163.1 GCA_020859745.1 Rikenellaceae bacterium | reverse complement strand
AGCCGATACCGTGCTCGCCCCGGAACAGATGCGGCTCACCGTCGGCACCTTCGAGATCGACACCGCCAAACAGCAGATATTCGACATCAAACGGCCGCTCAACACCCCGCTCGTCTTCGCCGAGATCCGCGACTACGTCTACTGGGGAGTCGGGATCGCCCTGGCCTTGGCCGTTATCATCTACCTGCTTATCAAATACATCCGCCGCCGGCAGGGGCGCACCGGGCCCAAACGCTTCGTGCCTCCCCATATCGTGGCGATCCGCGCGCTCGAAAAACTCCACAGCCGCAAACTGTGGCAGAACGGCAAGCACAAAGAGTACTACTCGCAGCTGGCCGACATCGTGCGTATCTACATCGAGCGGCGGTACGGCATCGGGGCCATGGAGATGACCTCCGACCAGATCCTCGACGCCGTGCGGAACGTCAACGACGAGCGGCTCAGGGAGAAACTGCGCGAGCTGTTCGGTTTGGCCGACCTGGTGAAATTCGCCAAGATGGCCCCCTCGCC
Source organism: Rikenellaceae bacterium (assembly GCA_020859745.1). Taxonomy (GTDB): domain Bacteria; phylum Bacteroidota; class Bacteroidia; order Bacteroidales; family Rikenellaceae; genus Rikenella. The sequence continues at coordinate 2,212 of JAJBVQ010000163.1, read as the reverse complement.
AGATGACAACGAACAGGCCTACTTCGACGCCTATTTCTACGTCGAGGAGACCAAAGAGTTGCCCGAACCCGGTCAGGGGCCTGCGGCGCCCGGCGCCACCGTCACCGACACCGCCGGGATGCCCGACGACGACCCGGAACCCATTCCCGAAACAGAACCAGAGGAGGAGAACCGATGATGCGAAGATTATTGCTGATCAACAGCCTGCTGCTCGTGCCGGTCGCGGTATGGGGACAGAAAGAGCGCGCCGACATCCGGCAGGGCAACCGCGCCTATTACGAAGGCAAGTACCCGGAGGCCGAGGTGGGTTACAAACGCGCCATCGAGAAGAACATCAACTCCTACGAGGCCAACTTCAACCTCGCCGGGGCCTTGTACAAACAGGGGCGGTACGACGATGCCGCCGCGACCTACGGCAAACTGGCGCAGGACGGCACCGACGCGCAGCGGCAGGCCTCGACCTACTATAACATGGGGAACACCTATGTGAAACAGCGGAAGCTCGACGAGGCGATCGAGGCCTACAAGAACGCCCTGCGGTTGGTGCCGGAGGACAAGGAGGCCAAGTTCAACCTCGCCTATGCCAAGAAACTGAAGCAGGAAGAGGAGAAGAAGAACAAAGACAACCAGGACAACCAAAATCAGAATCAAAACCAAGACCAGAACGGCGGCGGGGGCTGAGGCCAGTCAAACAACAACGAACCAAATAAGAAAAACGATCCGAACCGGGATCAGGATAAGAACCAAAACCCTGACCAGAACAAGGGGGACGGCGATCAGGACAAGAACCGGGATCGGAATAAGGATAACCAAAGCGGTCAGCAGCCGTCCGCTTCGCGCGACGAGTCCGAGCGGCTGCTCCGGGCGATACAGGCCAGCGAGGACAACACCAAGAAGAAGGTGGATGCCGAGAAGGCCGCGGCGGCGGGCGTGCGTGGCGGGAAACAGTGGTGATGTCTGCGGGCTGCGGGCCGAAAGATTCGTTGCGTTCGTTTTGCCTGCGCGAATTGCTGATCGCCGGAATGTTGTACAGTTCCCGCGTCAGCGGCGGCCGCTCCGGGCAATCGAAGATTGCCGGAGACGACGGAGCGGCCCGAATAGGGTAGTAACAGCTCGGCTCGTACGCCGAACGGCACCAGAATTGTTGCTGGCGCTTCGCTTCGGTTTTTCGGTTTCGGGATTCTCGCTGGCGCGAGAAGGGTTTTCGTCCCGGAGCCAGCGAAGGGGTTGCCCGAGCTTGCCGAGGGTTGTGCCCCTTCGCTTGGGGTGGCTCCGGGGCCCGCGACCTTGCGATCGCCGGAAGGGTGTAAAGTTTCCGCGGTCGCATGGTCCGCAGGCTGCGACCCGAAAACAACAGAGCGGGCACATTGTCCCCGCGTCAGCGGGTCAGGCCGCAGCCATCCCGGGCGAAGGCCTGCTAATGCAGTCCCCGCTGGCTGCGGCGGGGAAATCCCCGTGCCAACGGCGATACGCCCCGGCACAAGGCGCAGGGCAAAAAGAAAATGTCCTGTGCCAAGACAGACAGATAGAATATAACAGACCTACATGTTCGATATAGTAAGATTCGAGAATCCCCGCATTCTGTGGCTGCTGCTCGTTTTGGCGCCCATGGTCGCCTACTACGTTTACCGCACCGTGCAGGGCCGCGCCGCCATACGGCTATCCGCCACCGGCGGCGTGCAGCGGTTGAGGCGCACCTACCGCTACTGGCTGCGGCACACCCCCTTCGTGCTGCGGTGCCTGGTCGTGGCCCTGGTCATCTTCGCCATGGCTCGGCCGCAAAGCTCCGAAGACCGGAGCAACGTCAATGCCGAGGGGATCGACATCGTGATGGCCCTCGACATCTCCGGCTCCATGCTCGCCCGCGACTTCACCCCCGACCGGCTGACAGCCGCCAAAGACATCGGGTCGAAATTCATCATCGGGCGGCCCACCGACCGGATCGGACTGGTGGTGTTCGCCGGCGAAGCGTTCACACAGTCGCCCATTACCACCGACCACGTGTCGCTTGTGAACCTGATGAACCAGATCGAGAGCGGCATGATCGCTGACGGCACCGCCATCGGTAACGGGTTGGCCACCGCCGTGAACCGGCTCAAGGAGAGCGACTCGCCCAGCAAAGTCATCATCCTGCTGACCGACGGGGTCAACAACACCGGGCAGATCGACCCCCTGACCGCCGCCCAGATCGCCGCCGACTACGGCATCCGCG
>JAJBVQ010000278.1 GCA_020859745.1 Rikenellaceae bacterium | reverse complement strand
CTGCCGTGCTCCCGCTTCGCTACTCGGTTCCTTCTCGCCGTTCGGCTATGTAAGCTCGCTTACATAGCTCTCACTGGCAGCGTCGGTTGCAGCCTCCACCCGGGGTGGTTCCGGGCTGCCCGCTGACGCGGAATTTATATCAAACAATGGTACGGTTAAAAATCGAGGCGGATGCCCCGGGATGCTAGGGTAGTTACAGCCATCAAAGGACGCAACGCGTCCCTCCCGTGGGGAGGTGTCCGGCCCGCACGCTAACGCGGATATTAACCGTAGGATTTTGTGACATGATCTCCCTATGTCAGCCCGGAGCCTCCCCCGGCGCAGGGCTGCAACCTAAAGGTCTTGCCCGCGCAGGCTCCGGAATCATATCAATACAATGGTACAGTTAAATGTTGTTGGCCGCACCCCAACCGCAGGGCAGGGCAGCGGCCCGCCGCTATGCGGAAAAACTTCACAAAATCGTACTGTTTAATATTGGATCGCAGCCTGTTGGCTTAGTTACAGCGGTACAGGCCCTCAGCCCTTGAGGCAGCATAACCCCCGCAATAAAACCGCTCACGCGCTTTTCTTGCGGCCAGGCCATTGCCGCGGCAGCCGATGGTTTCCGTACGGGCTGCAACATCCAGTTCGGCCCTGCGCCTATTCCCCCCGATCGAATCACCGTTGACACGGGGATCAAGCTATCAACCCAGCCCCCTATTTACTCTTATTTTTCGCCCCGAAGACCGAGAAATGGATATACCGTCCCGGATTCGACTTCATGTCCTGCAACAGCATCGTCAGGCTCTGCGACGCTTCCGTCAGGTTGTTGTACAGCTCCTTGTCGTAGATCAGCTTGCCCGCGCTCCCCTCGGCGTCGTTCACCGCCGCCAGCGCCGTGTTAAGCCTGTCCACCGCCTGCGCCGCACCCGTCATCAGGGCCGGCACCGACACGCTCATCGAGTCCGCCATCGCCCCCACCCGGTCCACGATCCCCGTGATCCTCGGCGCCGCCGTGTTCAGCTCCGCCGACAGCGACTTCAGGTTGCCCATCGTCTGGTTCAGATCCTGCGCCACCATCCGGTCCACGTTGCCGCTGATCGAGTTGGCATGCGCCAGCAGCGCCGAGAGGTTGGCCACATTCTCCTCGCTCAGCACCGCGTTGACCCCGTCCAGCGCCTTCGACACCCGTTCCACCAGCGTCGTGGCCATATCCTTCAGTTTGTCATACTCCGAATTGACCAGTTGCATCAGGCCCGGATCCATCAGCGAACGGATCGTGTCCCCGCTCTCCAGGTTGCGGGGCGCCGTGCCCAGCTGCAGGTCGATCACCTTGGCCCCCATCAGCGACGCGCTGGTGATCTTCGCCTTCGAATCCTCCGGCACCGGATAGCCGCTCTTGACGGAGAACTCCGCCACCACCTTGGCCGTTCGCACATCATACCACACCTTGTCCACCGTCCCCACCCGGAAACCCTTGATCGTGACCGGCGACGAAGCCTCGATGCCGTCCGAATTGTCGTACACCGCGTAATAGGTATTGTCCCGGCTGAAGATGTCCCGGCTCTTGATAAAATTGATCTCCAGGTAGAGCAGCAGGATCATGCAGATCCCGTAAATCCCTATTTTGACTTCGCGCGAGAGTTTTTTCTTTTTCATAGTTTGTGCAGTATTCCTGTATGGGGCCCCGCAAAGGCCCTATTTTTTGATCGCATCCGCCAGCGGCACCGGCCTTCCGCCCCTGAACGCCACCATAAAGGCGTCCGGGAACGAGCGGCGCACCCGGCGCTGCAAAAGTAACGCTTCTTGGTAAGAAAAACTCGAACCGTAGTAATATTTATAGCGTCCGTCGATCCGTTTTTCCAGCACCCCTTCCGCATAATCGCCAAAATTAGAGCGTGTTACCGGAATTTTCGACAGCGAGCTTTTCACCTGTATGCGGAACATCACCTTCTCTGCATTTTCCGTGCCAGCCTCCGCCGCCTGTCCCGCCGCGCTGCCCGGAGCCGCTCTTTCCGCCTTCGGCGCAGCCTCCTGAGCCGGGCCAGTCGCCAGCGTGCGGCTGTCCGTGCGCCGTTTGTACTCCTTCACCGCCCGGAAGATCGCCGCCGCGATCTTCTCCTGCCCAGCCGCCGAGCCCAGGAACTTCGCCTCCGCCGGGTTCGAGATGAAACCCACCTCCGTCAGCACGCTCGGCATCGGCGTACGCCACAGCACCAGGAACCCCGCCTGCTTGACCCCTTTGTCGCGGCGCTGCGCGTGGCCCGCATACTGCGCCTGGATCAACTCCGCCAGCGACAGGCTCTGGCTCTGGTAGGCATACTGCATCAGCGAAAAGAGGATCAGCGATTCCGAAGAATTGGGGTCGTAGCCCTCGTAACGCGAAGTGTAGTCCGCCTCCAAGCTGATCACCGAGTTCTCGCGCATCACCACCGACAGGTTGCGGTTCCCCTTGTCCTCCCCCATCACGTAAGTCTCCGTACCCGCCGCCTCCCGGCTCGGGCTCGAGTTCGTGTGGATCGAGATAAATAAGTCCGCCCCCGCCTTGGCTGCGATCTTGCTCCGGTCGGCCAGCGGGATGAACCGGTCGTCCTTGCGCGTGTAGACCACCTTCACGTCCGGCAGCTGCTCCCCGATCATGCGGCCCAACCTGAGCGCCACACCCAGGTTGATCGCCTTCTCCTGCTGCCCGTTGCCCACCGCTCCCGGATCCTTGCCCCCGTGTCCCGCGTCGATGACGATGC
>JAJBVQ010000109.1 GCA_020859745.1 Rikenellaceae bacterium | reverse complement strand
GGCGAGCGCCTGCGTGGGACTTGTCCCGCGCGCGGGGAGGCGCGGGCCACCGCTGACGCGGGGACTTTGCTCCTTCGGTTTCGGACCGGCCACTGCCGTAACAATAGTTATCCATTCATCCGGGCGTCGGTCCACTCGATGCAGGCGGGGAACCCGGTCAATTGGTTTCAGGCTTTTTGCGACCTTTGGGTCGCACAGCCCGGAACCACCCCCAGTGGAGGGCTGCAACTCGCTACGCTCGTCTGGCCCGCCACTGGTTCCGGACTGGCCCGCTGCCGTAACAATAGTTATTCATTCATCCTGGCGTCTATCCCCTCGATGCAGGCCGGCAGCTCCGTGATGTTGTCCAGCACGAAGTCAGCGCCGGCGGCGATCATCTTGTGGCGCACTTTGGCTTTCATTTCGGCCAGCTGGGCGGGGGGCATAGCGGCGTATTCGGCTTCGTCGAGGCCGAGTTCGTTGCTGCCCGTCACGATTCCCACCGACCACACTTTGGCGTTCAGCCCCTCGCGGATGTCGGCCATCGTGTCGCCAACCTTCACCACGCAGTCCGGCGAGTCGATCGCCAGGTCGATCATATTCTTGTAGATCATATAGGGCGCGGGCCGTCCGGCAGGGAGGCCGTCCGGAGTCACCAGATTATCCACCCGGTAGCCCTTGGCCGCTGCGGCGGGACGGACGACCTCCATCATGGCGGCGGTGAAACCGGTCGTCGAGCCGACCTTCAGTCCTTTGGCCCGCAGCTCGGCGATGGTGCCGATCACGCCGGGGATCGGGTCGGTATATTCGGACAGCGAGGCGAACAGGTGTTTTTCGAAAGCGGCGTTCATCGCTTTCACGTCCTCTTCGTTCCACGCGCGGCCGTGCGCGGCGCGGAATTTCGCATCCACATCGGCCATTTGCAGGATCGTCCGGATATGGTCGATCTTGAGCATCCCCATCGGCTCGCGCGCCTGCGCGTAACTGATGTCGATGCTCCACTCCCGGAACATTTTGAGGAAAGCTCCCAACGGTGCGAAACACCCGAAATCGACGGCCGTCCCGGCCCAGTCCATCACGATACCCTGTACTTGTTTCATATTTTGGTTTAGTTTGTAGAATCTATGTATTCGGCTCGCAGCCAGCGGAGGGCCAGGAGCGAAGCGACTTTGGCCCTTCGCCGGGGGTGGCTGCGGGCCAACAGCCTGGCGTTGCCAGGCCGGGTCCAAAACAGATTTCTTTTCATAATGAGCATTTTGCATTTAAACCGCCTGCGGTTCCGCCGCGCCGGCCGCCACACGGGCGGGATGATACACGCTGATCCCCTGCGGTTCACGCACTGCGGCATGCTCTTTCCGGTACCGCCGCAGAATCAGCACCAAAGTTATTAAGAATGCCGCTCCGCAGAACACTCCGACGCACCCGGCCAGCACATTATAGAAAGCGAGCCAGTCGAGGTGGGGTGTTCCGAACTCCCGGATCATCAGCACACAGACCGTACCCGTATAGCCGATGGCGTCGATGGTGGCGATAAAGAAGCCGACGTTGCCTTTCACCTTGAAACAGGCGATAAAGCGGTCGAAAAAGAGGGTCTGGAACGCCAGGTAACCGATATAGAGGCAGAGGCTCTGCACGAACAGCCAAGTCACGGGACTGAGCTTCACGGTGTCGTACCCGAACGAGACGACCGCCATCACGACGGAGCCGGCGACCACCAGCACCAAAAGAATGGCCAAAGCCCGGATATTCTTTTTCACGAGGGTCATCCCGGCGAACAACAACAAGATAATGCCCGTCACGACGCTGTCCAGCCGGGCGAAAAACCACGACGAATAACCGGTAGTATCGAAGATATTGACCAGGAAATCTTCCTTCACGTCGCGCAGCATCACCAGCAGCAGGTTGCCCACGAAAAGCAGGGTCAGGATCGGGAGAAACTGGCGCAGGACGCGCCGGCGTCCTGCGCCGTCCATCACCATGCGCTCACTCTTTTGCTTAATATCCTTTTTACTGGGCTGCGGCAACCGGCTGAGAGTCCACGCCAGCAGGCAGAGCAGCGGAAAGGCGATGCCGCCGATCACGGCGGGCATCCAGAATTCACTGATCCCGAGGTTGTTCATGGCGAACAGCCCCAGCGATTTGGCGGTGCCGGAGCTGACCACGATGCTGATCCCCAGCAGGCTGGCCAGCAGGTCGGTGAGCCGGCGGCCTTCGATAAAGCTGAAGATCACGCCCCACATGCACCCCAGCGCGAGGCCGTTGAAAAACATGGCAAACATGTTCCACGGCCGGGGCAGCAGCCCGAAAGCTACCAGCGCCAACTCGGCCATAAGCCCCATAGAAGCGATAAAGGCGAGCCGCCGGGGCCGCCGAAGCTCGGAAATGATCTTGATCCCGGCGAACTTGGCGATCAGGTAGCCGACGATCTGGGTCACGGTGACGGCCACTTTGTAGTCGATGCCGAAAATCTCGATGCCGTCGAACCCGGCGGCAGTGTAGGGTTTGCGCAGGGCGTAAACCAACGAGTAGCAGAGCAGCGCGGCCCCGCCGCCCCAAAGGACGAACAGGGTGTCGGAAAGCAGGCGGCGGCTGCGGAGTTGGCGTGCGGTCATAATCCGGATTCTGTAACCTTGATTCGATGTTACAAAACTATTTCGGCTATGTTACGTCCGGGTTTCGAAAGCGTTAAGCCTGCCTGATTTTTAGGTTAAGCGAATGTTAAGCTCCCCCGGAAGGATATCGGCAGGGGAAAATCATTACTTTTATGAGCGTATTAAAACCCAAACCCAATGATGAAATCACTGATCTTAACCGCGGCGCTGGCCGCAACGGGCTTCGGCGCAACGCACGCGCAAAGCTACACCGTCCGGGGCACGGCGCCCGCCGACCTGAACGGCAAGACGGTCTACATGACCGAGTACGAGCAGAACCGGACGCTGGACAGCGCGGTGGTGCGCGACGGCAAGTTCACCTTCACGCGCAGCGACAAGGGGATGCGACGGCTGGAACACGGCCGGAGCTACGCCAATATCATCGCCGAGCCGGGCACGATCACGGTGGATCTCAGCAACCCGAAGCTGGTGGGCGGCACGCCGCTGAACGATTCGCTGGCGGTGCTGATCGACCGGATGCAGAAGCACTATGAAGCGCAGGACAAACTCTGGGCCGACACCACCCTCACCCGGGAGGAAAAGATGAAGCGGGGCAAAGCTCGCGGCGAGCAGTATACGGCTGCGGTCACCGCTTCGTTCAAGGCCAACAAGGATAACGCTTTCGGGGCCAATGCGCTGTGGGATATCTCTTACGGCATACCCCCGGAGCAGTATCTCGCCCTTTACCGGGAAGGCGGCCCGGCGGTGCGCGATTTCGTCCCGCTGAAAAACATCAAAAAGTTCAAGGAAGCCCTGCTGACGACGGCTCCGGGCAAAACATTCGTCGATTTCGAAGGGACGGACAGCACGGGCCGGGCGGTGAAACTCTCGGACTATGCCGGAAAGGGGAAATATGTGCTGGTGGATTTCTGGGCTTCGTGGTGCGGCCCGTGCCGGCAGGAGACGCCGGTCGTTGCGAAGGCTTATGAAAAGTACAAGGACAAGGGGCTGGAGGTACTGGGTCTGTTCGTGTGGGACAAGGCGAAGAACCTGGGTAAAGCGGTGAAGGATCTGAACATCACGTGGCCGCAGATCATCGACTCGAATGACGTGGTACGCGACCTGTACGGGGTGCAGGGCATTCCGCACATCATCCTGATCGGCCCGGACGGGACGATACTGGCCCGAGACCTGCGCGGCGACGCGATCGAAATAGAGATCGCCAAGCATATACGCTAAAACCTCAGACTTCGGGAACAAGCAGAATATCTTTCCCGCCGGGGAAGGGAGGAAATAACCCGGGAACCGGATTCCGCAACCCCGGAAACGCCCGGTTACGGTAAATGACACAACGGACAGCCAATGGCTGTCCGTTGTCGTTTTCCGTCATCTTGAACGCAGGAAACGACGGGATTAGAACCTTATTTCGCATTCCGGTCTCCGGATGAAGCACAAATCATCCGCTATCAAAACGCATATTTGTATCGTCCCGGAAAAAGCCCCGCATATCGCCAAAGTCATTGCTGCACAGGCATAAGATTCCGGATTCCGCGACACGGCCGCAGCCTCTGGCATGCGTTTGGGATAAGGATAGGACGAATGCGTCCCTTACTGGCGGATAACGACCCGCGGCGGCAATTTCCGAAGGAGACCGTCCGGCGGCCCCAAGCCGGTTCCGGGATGATGAAAGAACTTATTTACAAAGAGTATAACCTATGAAAACCGACAAATTAGTGAAGCTGTTCCGCGAACGGCTCCCCGCCGGCGAGAACCTGGCCGGAACGCTCACCGAGGTGCTCTGCATCGGCCGCGAGGCGGTTTACCGGCGGCTGCGGGGCGAGGTGCCCTTCTCGTTCGACGAGATGGCGGCGGCCGCGCGCCACCTGGGCCTCTCGCTGGACCAGATCGCGGGCGACACCTGCTCGCACGAAAGTTTCGACTTCAAACTGCTCATGTCGCCCGACCCGATCCAGAACTACACGCTGATCGCCGAACGCTACCTCAAGCTCTTCACCTACCTGGCCAACGACCCGACCAGCATAGTGGGGACGGCCTCCAACACCCTGCCCTTCACCTTTTACGCGCCTTACGAGTACCTGTCTCGGTTCCGGCTGGCCCGCTGGATGTTCCAGAACGAGCGGCTGGACAAGATGGGCGACCTGTCGTCCATCGACGTGCCGCAGGAGTTGATCGGGCTGCAGGAACGGCTGATCGACGCGATCCGGCATGCGGGCCGCACGGCGTTCATCTGGGACGGCAACGTGTTCCGCTCCTTCGTGGAAGAGGTGCGCTATTTTCGGGGACTCGGGCTGATCAGCGATATGGACGTGGAGAAGATCAAGGGGGAGCTGCAACACCTGCTGAACGAGGTGGAGGGTTTCTGCGTACAGGGCACTTTCCAGAACGGCAACAGGCTGGACATCTACCTGTCGAACATCTTTTTCGAGACGGCCTACAGCTATGTCGAAAAGACGGGGTTCCAGACCAGCTTGTTCCGGGTCTACTCCATCAATTTCATGGATTCGCAGAACCCGCACATCTGCCGGATGCAGAAGGAGTGGATCAAGTCGCTCAAACGCCACTCGACGCTGATCTCCCAAAGCGGCGAGATGCAGCGGATCGCCTTTTTCGCCCAACAGCGGGAGTACGTGGAGACGCTGTAAAAGCTACCCGGATCAGAGTTCGGCGACGATCTCCCGCTGGCGCTTGAAGAACAGGATGCGCTGCATCTCGCCGCTTTGGGAGATCAGGGTCGAAAATTTCCGGAGCGACTGTATCCACGCCTTGATGCTGCAAAATACCTCCGGGTCGTGCGAGGTGATCGAGTTGATCGAATAGACCCGAATCAGCGCCAGCTGCAAGGGACCCGACTCCAGATAGCTGTACGTGGCCTCGAAATTGATGTTCGAAATAAAGATCTGCACGTCGTTGCCCGAGGCGAACTGACCTTTCGAGGCGATCCCCTCCAGCTCGTCGATCAGCTCCAGCAACTCCTGCTTCATCAACCGGACATTCTCGTCGCTGATCAGGTGGACGCCCGCAAAATACTTGATGTCATTGACCAGGTGCTGGAACATCATCTTGTCCCACACGTGGCAGGTCGATTTGACCTGCTGGGCGCAGGAGACGAACTCTTTCTGCCGGTCGAGCAGTTTTTGCGGCAGTACAGTCTCCTCGTAGCATTTCGTGAAATCGGCGCTTTCATGCTGGTACAGCCATTTGAAAAGGCGGAATTTGGCCAGCGCGTCGTATTTCAGGTAGGAAGTCTGCGGAATGATGTTCGACGAGGTTCCCAGCTCCGAATAGGAGGCATTCTCCAGTTTCCGGAACGTCTCCACGTAACCGGACAGGATCGTGTAGTAGGTTTCCATCGGGTCGCCGTGCTGCACGATATTGAGGTTGAACAGGGCGTTCCCGTTGAAAGCGGCTCCCAGGAGCTTGTCCAGCGAGATGCCCATCTTCCGCGAGACGGTGGCCGCTTCGGCCAGCGTGAATGGCACTTCGCCGCGCAGGCGGCGGTAGACGGCCTCCTTGCCGATATACAGGGTGTCCATCAGCAGTCCGGCCAGATTGACCCCTTCAGGCAGCTTTTCGCGCATGGCCTCGATCAGCTCGTTGTTTATGGTTTCGGCAAGCATAGTTTTCGAATTGATAATTACGGACGGAAATTTACCGGAAAACGAAACCGGAGACGCCGTTTGTTTCGAAAAATGCAACTTCCGTGCCAATTTTTTCATGGGCTTCCGAAATCGTGAAACCCGATTCGGCGGAAAAGGCCAATCAGACACCCGGCCCCCCGCAGATACTCCGAATAAGTCACAAATTCACGCCCTTCCGGGTGTAGCTTTGCACAAGAGGCGGAAAGGACATTTTTTTCATCCCGCCGCAAGAACGATAGCCAGAATAAAAACGATATACGCGACGGTCGGCGGGGGTTACGCCCGCCTAAAATACGACAAATACGAATGCAGGAAATGCGGCAGGCATATCGGTAATTATACGGAAAACTATTTCGGCCCCGCTAAAATAGGGGTAACCTTCTCTTATGTTATCCGATAGAGACAGAACTATGAATGCAAAGACCTTATACGGTATAGCCCTGCCGCTCCTGCTACTCTTACCGCCCGCCGCCGGGTCGGCCCGCCCGGCGCGAACAGCAGCTCCGCGCGTGCGCCGGGTGCAGTATACCATCCTTTACGAAACCCGTTCCGGGGAGCCGGTCTCCCGGACGAGCGACTGAATATCCGACCGGGAGAGCCTCGCCGGGGTGCCGCGGCAAGGCGATGTACGGGGAATAGGTCCCTTGCCGCCGAGTAGAGGCGCGGCTCTCCCTTCTTATTCGCCGGAGGCGGCCAACCTCCGCAGGGCACAGGCCGGTTTCCGACCGGCCGTGCCGGACGACCATGGCGGTATCTTCCTTCGAAGGAAGATACCGCCACGGAACTTTTTCAGGCATGGTTGTTGATGATTTTTCGTATTTTAGACGTACAAACCCATAAAACGGACAACTATGAATTTATTCGACCTGACAGGCAAAGTGGCCGTCGTGACCGGAGCGTCGAGCGGCCTGGGGGCCGATGCGGCCCGCGCTTACGCCGAATACGGGGCCGACGTAGCCCTGCTGGCGCGAAGGCTCGACCGCCTCGAATCGCTGGCGGCGGAGATCGAAAAGACTGGGCGGCAGGCCCTCCCGGTGGCCTGCGACGTATCGGACGAGGCGAGCGTGAAGGCCGCCGTGGATACAGTGATCGCCCGTTTCGGCAAGGCGGACATCCTGCTGAACGACGCGGGGGTGGCGGTACCGGGCACCGTCGAGGAACTGGAGGCGGAGGAGTGGGATCGGGCGATGGCGATCAATGTCAAAGGCATGTACCTGATGTGCAAGCATATCATGCCGCACATGCGGCGGCAGAAGTACGGCAGGATCGTCAACGTCGCGTCGATCAACGCGGTGATCGGGGACAAGAACCCGCAGTTGGCGCGCCACGTCTACAACGCATCGAAAGCGGCGGTGCGGGGGCTGACCACGGGCATGGCGGCTTCGTACGCGATGGACAACGTCACGGTGAATTCCATCGGGCCGGGGCTGTTCGAGAGCGAGATGACGGAAAACACGCTGTTCAAACACGAGGAGTTCATGAAGCTCTACGATATGCTGTCGCCGGCCGGAAGACCGGGGCGCAGGGGGGAACTGAACGGCACGATCATCTATCTTTCGTCCGACGCGTCGAGCTACGTGACGGGCCAGCATATCCTCGTGGACGGCGGAACGAGCATCGTCTGAGAAGCGGCCGCGCCCGTCAGGCGCCGCGGCACCGCCATTCGACCAAGAGCATCAACAAGATGATTAACGATACGACAAGGGCTGTGAAAACACAGCCCTTTCTGCTTTCAGGGGCTTTGTACATGCTGCTCATGGCCGTTTGCACAGGGCCCCCGCCTCACCTGGCGGCCCGTTGTTGGTTGGGGAATGAAAAAAGCGTGAGGCTGCCCGTTCGTTTACCCATATCAGGAGGCTCTGGAATGCCTGTGCAAGTGAGTAAACGCAGACAGCCCACGCCCATATCGGAATACGGAAAAACCCGGCGCAGAAGTATGCGCGCGGCTTTTCGCAGCAGATACAAGACGTGAGCGCCTACGTTACTTCCCTCCTTGCACGGTGAATTTTCCAGATTCCTGACTGAGGGAAAGTAAGTTTGGAACGCTTTTCTTTGTACTTTGGGACAAATATACAACATTTCGGCGTTCCCGGGCCTGGGCGCGCCCGAAAAGGCAATATCCGCATTCCCGGCCTTATTTATCGCCGGGCCGGAATTTTCGAAAGAGGGGACCCGACGAAAGTTCCGGCCGCACCGCAGACAAAAGCGGAGGCGGATATAGTAAAAGTCGGTAAATTTGCGTTTATGCAAGAGATGAGCAGCGAAGACAAGATACAGCAGGGCGTGCGGGAAAAAGTGGCCCTGCTGCCCGACAATCCCGGCGTTTACCAGTTCCTCAACGCCGAGGGGATCATCATATACGTCGGCAAGGCCAAGAACCTGAAGCGGCGTGTCAGCTCCTATTTCGTCTCCCGCGCCGACCACAGCCGCAAAGTCCAGGTGATGGTGCGGCAGATCGCCGACCTGCGGCACATCGTGGTCGGGAGCGAGGCCGACGCCCTGCTGCTGGAGAACAACCTGATCAAGGAGCTGCAACCCCGGTACAACATCCTGCTCAAGGACAGCAAGAGCTATCCGTGGATCGTGGTCAGGAACGAACCGTTCCCGAGGATCTTTTCGACCCGCAAAGTCATCAAAGACGGCTCCGCCTACTTCGGGCCATACTCGTCGGTGACTATGCAACGGGCGGTGCTGGAGCTGATCCGGGGGCTGTATCCGCTGCGCACCTGCAAACTCAACCTCAGCCCGCAGGCCATCGCCAAAGGAACCTATTCCGTTTGCCTCGAATACCATATCGGCAACTGCAAAGGGCCGTGCGTGGGTTACCAGAGCGAGGAGGACTACGCCGTGAGCATCGCCGGGGCCAAAAATATCCTGCGGGGCGACCTGCGGCCGGCCGAGGAGTATTTCACGGCCGAGATGAAGCGACTGGCCGAAGGACTGCATTTCGAGCAGGCGGCGCGGGCCAAAGAGAAGCTCGAATTACTGTCCAATTACAGCAGCCGATCGGTAATCGTCAGCGCCACGCTGACCAACCTGGAGGTGGTCTATGTGCTGAACGACGAGGGGGCCTCGTTCTGCAACCACATGCGGATCGTCCACGGGGCGGTCGTTCACTCGTTCACGTTCGAGATGCGGGGCCGGTTGGACGAGTCGCCGGACGAACTACTGGCCTTCGCGCTGGGTCAGGTCTTTTCGGAGGCCCGGGAGGAGGGAGTCCCGTTGCCGCGCGAGGTGATCGTACCGATGATGCCGGACGCGGAGCTTTTCCCGACGGTGAGCTTCACGGTGCCGCAGCGGGGGGATAAACTCGAATTGTTACGTTTGGCCGAGAAAAACTGCAAACTGGCGCGGCTCGAAAAGTTCAAACAGATCGAGAAGACCGACCCTGACAGGCATACGGACCGCATTATGGCCAAGATGCAGAAAGACCTGAACCTGCCGGTCGAACCGCGGTATATCGAGTGTTTCGACAACTCCAACATACAGGGTACCAACCCGGTGGCCTCGTGCGTGGTATTCCGCGACGGGAAACCGAGCAAGAAAGATTACCGGCATTTCAATATCAAGACGGTGGTCGGGGCCAACGACTTCGCCTCGATGGAGGAGGTGCTCACGCGCCGTTACGGCCGCCTGCTGGATGAAGGGCAGCCGCTGCCCGATCTGATCGTGATCGACGGGGGCAAGGGCCAGCTTTCGTTCGCCTTCGCCGCACTCGAAAAGCTGGGGCTGCGGGGCAAGGTGTCGGTGGGGGGGCTGGCCAAGCGGATGGAGGAGGTCTATTTTCCCGGCGACCCGTTCCCGCACTACCTGGACAAGACGGGCGAGTCGCTGCGCATCCTGATGCACATCCGCGACGAGGCGCACCGCTTCGGCATCACGTTCCACCGCCAGAAACGGTCGATCAACTTCCTGAAATCGGAGTTGGAGAACGTGCCGGGGCTGGGCAAAACGTCGATTGACCGGCTGCTGAAAAAGTACCGGACGCTGGCGCGCATGGCACGCACACCCGAGCCGGAACTGGCGGAGCTGATCGGGCCGCAGCGGGCGACGATCCTGTCGGAATATCTGGCGGCAAAAGCCGCCGCATCCGAAGCCTCAACGGGCGAGTAACCCGTCGATTTTTTCGAGCAACTTATCCCCTTCCGACGGTTTCGGCACCGGCGAAGCCGCCATCCGGCCCGACCGGTCGAACAGCAGGAAAAATTCCGTGTTCGTATCTCCGCTCAAATATTTTTGCACCAACAGGTTGACCTGCCAGAGCGGCAGCCGGTAATGGATCGTATTCGGCCCCGTAAAGCTATGCTTCGCAACCGTATTGCGCCATTTGTGCGGATGGACGTCCGGCGAGACGAAAACGACCTTCACCTCCTTATCCGCCAAACTGTCCAGAATCGCAGGCAGGCGATCCAGCTCCTTGTCCGTGGCGGGCATCCCCGGCTCTATAATGGCCATGTAGACCACCTGCCCGCCATAAGGCCTCAGGATAGCATCAAGGATCGAATCCGGCTGCGCCAACGTGCCGTCGACCTGCCCCATCGGTATCTCCAGCGCGGCATTCTGCCGGGCCAGTATCCTGTAACGCTCGTTCAGCCCCCGCACTGTGTCCCGCAGGTACGGCGAGCCGGCGAGCGTGCTGTCGATCAGGCGCATAGTTTGGTCCGAAACAGGCTCTTCGGTAAACGACCAGATCATGGCCAACCCTTCGGCTAAAGCGATATCCCGGTTCAGCCCCCCTTGCGGGACCATGCTGTCGGCCACAGGAACAGCCCATTGCAGCCTCGTTTCCGGAGTGATGGACTGGTAAATGGCGGATAGCTCCTGTTGTTTCCGGCCCAGGAACTCCTTGTGCCGCTCCGGATCGGTATATTGGAGACGCGGCCCCTGGAGAAAAGTCTCCCGATCCCGCCCCCGGAGTCCGGCCCGATCGGCCATATACAGTGGATCATACCATCGCCACAGGTATAAAAACGGGTTGATCAGCGTGCCGTTACTTAGGTACAGGAGCAGTTCCGGATCGGAATAGTCGATCCCCTCGCCCGGCATAAAATAGGCGAACGGATAGCCGAGTTCTGGATGTTCGGCGGGCAGGTGGGCGATCATGGCGATCGTAATATGTTTAGCGATAGCGTTGCAGAACTGCTGGGTTTTGCGCGACATCCGGTGTTCGCGGCAATAGTCTGCGATCCCCTCCAGGGCCATGTCGCGGGCCAGGACACGGGCGAAGCGCCAGCTCATCGGGTCGCTGACCCGCTCTTTGAAATCGACGTCCGGCAAGTACTGCCGCACGATCCGGAATGCCCGGTGCCCGTCGAGCTCCTGGTTGACCCGGGCGTTGTCGCCCATGAACAGGTGACGTTCCCCTTCGCTGCTGTAACCGATGAAAATCCGGCTACCCGGTCCCGCCGCAACGTCTGTCCCGATCACGTGCAGCTGGTCGTGGGTAGCGGGAATGGCGGCCCGGAAACGGCCCAGCGAGTCGGTGTTCATCGGTGTATTCGGAGCCTCGAACCCGAACAGCTCGGCCAACCAATAATGATAAACGGCATCGCCGGGTTTGTAACCCGTGATAAAGCCTTCGACGTAAATACTGTCGTTCACCCAAGGTGCAGAGCGGAACGAGGAGGTATCCCTCCCGGCTGCCGTAAACGGCCTCCCGGCAGTCGTCACGCTCTCCCGCAGCAGGATACTCCGCGCCTTACCTTCCCGCATGACCAGCGTGCTGTCGTTCAGCAACTCGAACCGGAGATCGCGTTTTTCACCGTCTGCCCGGGTCAGGACAGCATGCGCCCTCTCCCCGGCCCCCTGCCATTTGGCATAGTCCCAAAACGAAGCGTCGGCCACGGCAAAATCGTTCCAGAGACTCAAAGCCCAAAGATTGGTCGTCGTGTCGATCCAGTTACCCCGGAAAGCATCCGGAACGCGTGCGGGGGAGGCGGCACTCGACAGCCCTGCCGAAACGCCCGCCACGATCGGCATGAAAAGCAGGAACAATTTCTTATTCATAGCGCATGGGGAATTATCTATAAAGATAACAATTTATGCCCCTCTTTGTCACGCTATGCCTCGAATAAATCGAAAACGGTCATCGGGGGAAGCAGATGGACGGTGTGAATGCCCAATTCCGAAGCGGCGTCCGTGTTGGGCTTGTTGTCGTCGACAAACAAGGTTTCGCCCGCTTTGAGGCCCGCTTCCTGCAAGGCGACAAGATAGATCTCCGGATCGGGCTTGCGCAGGTGCATGGCGTCGGAATAAAAGCACCGGTCGAAATAACTTTCAAATTTCCGGCCCGCGGGATTTCCGCGGTCAAACCGGTCGATGAAGAACTGCCGGTGAGGCAGGTTGGTATTGCTGAGCAGGAATACCCGGTATCCGCTTTCGCGCAGGCGGTCGAGCAGCTCGAACCGCCGCCAGTCATAAGCCAGGAGCAGAGCGTTCCAGGCGTCCATTATTTGCTCGGGGGTCGGCACCGGATATCCGGCAGGAACGTAACTTTGCAGGGTCCGGATAAACTCCTCTTCGCTGATATTCCCCAGCTCCAGTTGCAGGAACACCCCGGCATTTTGCGGGTGTATCTCGGCGGATTGCAGGCCGCTCAGGCCCAGACGCCGGAAAGCGTCGACGGTAAGCCGGATGTCGATGTCGAGCAGAACGCCTCCGAAGTCGAAAATAATGTTGCGGATTCCGGTGGCGATGGCGGGTTTCAGTTGCATGGCAAGGCACGGTTATTTGGATATTCCCACGTAAAAGTATACTTTTGCACACACATTCTCAAACCCCGGTTTCGCGGGATCACAGAGAAGGGCCTATAGCTCAGTTGGTTAGTAGCACCTGACTCATAATCAGGGGGTCGCTGGTTCAAGCCCAGCTGGGCCCACTCCTTGACAAAAGGACTTACAGCATCCGCCGTAAGTCCTTTTTTGCATCTCTACACACCTGGTCTTATTTGGCTTTTCGGATAACGGTGCTGTTCCCGTTCTTCTCGATGATATATCCCTCTTTTTTCAGCCACTCCGACAGGTCGCCTTTTTCCTGCACCTTAACCTCCAGCTGAACGAGCTTGCCTACCCGTAAGTTTTCGACATCCACCGCTCCTTTGTATGTCCGGGCAACCAGCGAATCGACCGACCCGCGCACCCGAACAGCCCCACCGTCCACATAAGACATATCCAGATATCCCACTCCATCGATTGAAAGGTCGGCCTGACCACCCTGAAAAGCCTTCACATCGACATGAGGGACATCGGATATAGTTCCTTCGATTTTTCCACCATTAAAGACCGTAATTTTCAATTCTTTCGCAGCCGTAAGATCGCTCCCGGTCAATGTCGCCTGATTATCTACGCTGAGCCGGGCCACTGCCGGCCGTGCCTGACCGGTCAAACGTAAAGTTCCCCCGCCGTAAGTTTTCAATTTTTCAAGGTCACTGATCGTGACCACCGCCTTGCTCTGAGGCCCGGGTCCCCAGGTAAGGTTCATACCTCCTCTGGACAGGGAGACCTTCGGACGCAAATTGTTCAGACGAAGCACCCCTTCCGCAAGAGTACACTGCACGGTGTCTTGAAAGTCACCGGTTCGTGCTTGTGCTTGTTTCAACCAATATAGTCCGTCACGCCCCGAATAGAGTGTCGTATCGACAGGGATTCCCTGCGGAACCTCCAGCACGACCCCGTTCGGCGTTCCCTGGCGTATTTCAATCTCGAAGTCGCCCGATAACTCGACGTTCTCAATCGTCCGCCCCTCAAAAAGCGTGATTTTTTCGGTAACGGCATGATCCTGGGCTACAGCACCTAAGCAAAGTGACAACAAAACAGCCGAACAAAAGTATATTTTACTAAGTTCCATATTCATTTATGTTTAATATATATCTACAAGTATACATA
>JAJBVQ010000154.1 GCA_020859745.1 Rikenellaceae bacterium | reverse complement strand
GGCTTGGGGGCAGGACCAACAGCCCACGACCGAGGAGTTCATAATACTTATTCTTCTTTGCTGCCTTAACCTAGACCCTTCGCGGCCCGTGTGGTTCGAGGGCGAGAGCCAGACGATCGGCCACGTCGTGGTGCCCACCGAGCTGTACCGCATGATGCAGTCCGCGCCGCTGGTGGTGTTTTCGCTCGACCCCGCCGCGCGGCTCAGACGCCTCGTGGCCGAATACGGTTGTTTCGGTACCGGTGAGCTGGCCGCGGCCTTCGCCAAGATCGCCAAACGGCTGGGCGACGGCTATCCGCGGGCGTTGCAGTGCCTCGAACGGGGCGACATCGAAGGGGCGGCGGTCATTGCGATGAACTATTACGACAAGTGCTACACCCGCTCGATCCACAAGGAGGGCCGGACGTTCAGCGAGTTTTTCATGCCCGCGGACGATCCCGGGCTGGCGGCCGCATTGATGATCGAAAAATTCAAGACCGGGGGATCGACCGTCACGGGCCGCCCGGATAAGACAAAAACGGAATAAGCGACATATGAAAACAATCGACACGCGGGGCAGGCTATGCCCCGAACCGCTGATCATGACCCGCCGGGCGATCGCACAGGGTGCGCCGGGCGATGAATTCGAAGTGCTGACCGACAATGCCACCGCTTGTTCGAACCTGCGGAGCTACCTGACCGAGTTGGGGATCGCCTTTCGTGCCGAATCCCGGCCGGAGGGCGATGCGATCCGGTTCACGCTTTCGGACGTTCCCGCCGGGGCTGGGGCGGCGGCCCCGGAACCGGTGTGCGACGTGCAGCCGCCGAAGGCCGCAGGCGCGACCGGCGACTACTGCGTCGTAGTGGCCTCCGACCGCATGGGACGCGGGGACGACGATCTGGGGCGGATACTCCTGCGCGCCTTCATCAACTCGCTGGGCGAGGCCGAACGGCTGCCGGGCCATATCCTGTTCTACAACAGCGGGATCAACGCCGCTTTGGAGGGGAGCGACACGGTGGAGGCCCTTCGCGGGCTTCAGGCGCGGGGGGTAGAGATCCTGGTCTGCGGCACCTGCCTCGACTTCTACGGGGCCAAAGAGCGGCTCGCGGTCGGCACCGTCAGCAACATGTTCAAAATTACGGAAGTGGTCACCAAGGCGGGGCATGCGGTCTATCCGTAGTGTCCGGCCCGTCCGCTAAAGCGGAAACTTATCCGAATATCCGACAAAACAACGATTCCCCCTTTCCCGTGAACCTCTATTTCGACAATGCGAGCACCAGTTTTCCCAAGCCGTCGGCGGTGGCGAGGGCTGTCGCGCATTACATCGACGAGATCGGCGGTACATACGGCCGCGCCGCCTATCCCCGCGTGGTGCGTTCGACCCGGATCGTCGAGCGGTGCCGCGATGCCGTGGCCGCGATCCTGGGCGTCGGCGACCCCTCGAAGATCGCCTTCGCTTCGGGCGCGACCCTGGCCGTGAATACTGTTCTGAACGGACTTCGCCTCTCGGGACGCGTGTTGGTCTCGCCGTTGGAGCACAACGCCGTGATGCGGCCGCTCCGCAGGCTGGAACAGCGCGGCGGCATCCGGATCGAAACGCTCCCCGCCCTGGCGGACGGGAGCATCGACACTTGCCGCTTGAAAGAGGTGGATACCCGTGGTGTCGCTCTGGTGGCAGTCAACCACCAGAGTAATGTGAACGGCGTGATCCAGCCGTTGGAGGCCGTGTGCCGGTGGGCCGCGGAAGCCGGAGTGCCCGTGCTGGCCGATTGCTCGCAGTCGCTGCCCGCGGCGGAGTTGAGGGCGGACGAGTGGGGATTGGACTACGCCGTTTTTACCGGACATAAGGGATTGCTCGGGCCGAGCGGAACCGGCGGCTTTTTCGCCCGCGACCCTTCGGCGGTAGAACCGCTGGTCTGCGGCGGGACCGGCAGCCGGTCGGAAAGCTACGAAATGCCGGACGGCTGGCCCGACCGATTCGAGGCCGGGACGCCGAACCTCGTCGGACTGGCCGGACTGGACGCCGCGTTGGAGAACCGGCCCGTGGCAGCCCATTCCCGGCAGGATTTCCTGGATCTGGCGGCAAGTGTCGCCGCGCTGCCCGGCTTCCGCGTTTACCGGGCCGCAAGGCCCGAAACGCAGGGCGAACTGTTCTCCCTGACCCATGAACGGCTCTCCCCCTCGCGGCTGGCGGCCCTGCTGTGGGAGGGCTATGGCATCGAAACGCGGGCCGGCTTGCATTGCGCCCCGGCGGCCCACCGCGCGCTGGGCACTTTCCCGTCCGGGACGGTGCGGATCGCCGCGTCGCCGTATCACACCGGCCGGGACTTCGCGGCATTGGCGAAGGCCCTGGCCGAAATATCGGAAAAAGGATGATCGCGCTATTCAGGAATGCCCGCGAGGTGATCCGGGCCGATGCGGCGGCGCAGCGGGCGAAGCTGGATTGCCGGGTCAGGCCCGTGCCGGAGGAGTACTCCACGGAGTGCGGCATGTGCCTGTATGTGAACGACACGCAGGCGGAAATTTTCAAAGACCTGATGCGAGGGATCGGGATCGAAGCGACTTACCATGACGAAAAACGAACATAACGTCCCCGAAACCGGGGAACCTTTCGACCTGCTGACCACGGTCGAATACGGCGGATGCTCGGCCAAGCTCCCGGCCTCGAAGCTGGCCGAGCTGCTGGATGGGATCCCGATGCTGAAAGACAGTAACGTGATGGTCGATGTCTCGACCCACGACGATGCGGGAGTCTACCGGTTGGACGACCGCACCGCCCTGATCGTGACCACCGATTTCTTCCCGCCCGTCTGCTCCGACCCCTTCGAGTTCGGCCAGATCGCCGCCGCCAACTCCCTGAGCGATGTCTACGCGATGGGAGGCAGGCCGCTTTTGGCGCTGAACCTGAACATGTTCCCCGCCGGGAAGATCCCGCTGGGCGTGCTGCGGGAGATCCTGCTGGGGGGGCAGAGCAAGATCAACGAGGCCGGTGCGCTGACCATGGGCGGCCATACGATCGACGACTGGCCCCCGAAATACGGGTTGGCCGTCGTCGGTACCGTCGAACCCGACAGGCTGGTGACCAACAGCGGCGCAAGGGCGGGGCAGCGGCTCATCCTGACCAAGCCGCTGGGCAACGGCGTGATCGTGGCCGCCCGCCGGCTGGGGATGGCCTCCGGCGAAGTATACCAGAACGCGCTGGACCAGATGAAACTGCTGAACCGCGTCGGGGCGGAGGTGATGCGGAAATACGGAGTCGCCGGGGCGACGGACATCACCGGTTTCGGCCTGATGGGACATGCCGCGTCGATGGCCGACGCGAGCGGGGTTTCGATGCGTATCGAGGCTTCCGCGCTGCCGGTTCTGGCCGGGGCGCGGGAGCTGGTCGGCGAGGGGTGCATTCCCGGCGCGGCGTTCCGCAACTTGGAGCATGTGCGCGGGCGCGTGGAGTTCGGCTGCGATGCCGACAGCCGGATGCTGGCGCTCGATGCGCAGACTTCGGGAGGACTGCTGATGGCGGTCGATGCCGACAAAGCCGGGGCCGCCCTCGCCGAGCTGCGGGATTCGGGCCTGCATCCGCAGGCGGCTGTGATCGGCGAAGTGACGTCCCGCGGCGAAAAGTCGATCTGTCTGGTATAGATCGGGCGGGTTTAGATAAAATTCAGGGTGTAACTCCGGAGTGCCGCAGGGTTTGACAGCCCGGCGGCAGAGTGAAAGGTAAATTCAGCAACCCACTGGCCCCCGTTGAACCGGGGGTTAGTTATCCCTCCGCTACGGACTCCGGGCCGTCCGCCGGTTTCCTTTATAAAAGGTGCCCGGTGCCCGGCTTGGGGATTAAGAAGCGGTTGCATGCCTGACAGCGTACGGGCTACCGCAACAATGCCAGCGGCGCGCTGACGAACGTCGGCAACAACGGGTTCAGCTGGTCGTCGTCGGTTAGCGGCGTTAACGGCCTGGACTTGAATTTCAACTCCACGAACCTCAATCCCAGCAACGCGAATAACCGCGCCCACGGCTTTCAGGTGCGGTGCCTCCAAGCATTTACCGGCACCCTGATTTTCATACGGCGGGCAGCCCCGGGCTACCTCCGCTACAATACGGGCGATCCGGCGAGCGTCGGCAACGAGGGGTCGAGCTGGTCATCGGGCTTCAGCGGCACGAACGGCGTGTACCTGTTGTCCGATGTGTCGAGGCTCAATCCCAGCTATGCGAGCCACCGCGCCCACGGCTTTCAGGTGCCTCCAAGTATTTACCGGCACCCTGATTTTTTATTTTTCACGTTAAAAAAACGTTCCTTGCGTTTGCAGATTCCGAAAATAGCATTATCTTTGCACTGCAATCGAAAAAACGGTCCCTTCGTCTATCGGTTAGGACACAAGATTTTCATTCTTGGAAGAGGAGTTCGATTCTCCTAGGGACTACACAGACGGCTTACCCGGTGAGGGATAAGCCGTTTTTTTATTTTCGCAAATCATTCCCGCGCCAGCGGGCAGGCCGCAGCCCCCGGCAGCGGAGGCCTGCACTCGCGATGCTCGTTTTACCTCCGCCGGCTGCGGCAGAACTTAGGGTAATGACAGTCTGTGGCAACAAGTGCGCGGACTTTGGCCTGAAATGATTATACGTAAGTTATCCGAACAGCGCCTTCGCGATCCGCTCCACATTGTCCGCCTTGCCCATCGTGTAGAAATGGAGCGCCGGCACCCCGGCAGCCATCAGTTCCCGTCCCTGACGGATGGCCCATTCGATCCCCACCTCCCGCACCGCCGCATTGTCCTTGCAACCCTCTACAGCCCGCACCAGCTCGTCCGGCAAATCGACGCCGAAAGTCTGCGGCAACAATGACAACTGCGTCTTCGTGGTAAAAGGTTTCAGCCCTGCCACGATCGGTACCGTGATCCCCGCCGCCCGGCAGGCATCCACGTAGGCGAAATACTTCGCGTTGTCGAAAAACATCTGCGTCACCACATACTCCGCCCCCGTGTCGATCTTCGCCTTCAGGTGCGCGATGTCGCTGGCCAGGTTCGGCGCTTCCGCGTGCTTTTCCGGATAGCCCGCCACCCCGACGCAGAACGATGTCGGTTTGGAATGCTCCAACTCCGAGTCCAGGTACTCGCCCCGGTTCATGTCCATGATCTGCCGCACCAGGTCCACCGCGTGCAGGTGCCCCCCCTGCGCCGGCCGGAACGTGCGTTCGCCGCGCAGGTTATCCCCGCGCAATGCTAAAACATTGTCGATCCCCAGGAAACTGAGGTCGATCAGGGCGTCCTCCGCATCGAATTTCGAGAACCCGCCGCAAATCAGGTGCGGTACCACGTCGATGCCGTACCGCGCCATGATCGCCGCCGCGATCCCCACCGTTCCCGGCCGTTTGCGCACTACGCGCCGCTCCAGCAGCCCGTCCGCCCGCTCGATGAACTTGACCTCCTCGCGGTGGTACGTCACATTGATGTAGGAAGGGTCGTACGGCGCCAGCCGCCCGATCGTGTCGAAAATGGTGTCTATATTGTCGCCCTTGAGCGGCGGCAGGAGTTCGAAGGCGAAAAGGGTTTTGCCCCCGGTGAATTTGTCCGTGATCTTCATCGTGTCTGTAAAAACGTACAGGCGGTCTTTCGGGTCCTTACTCCGTGGCAGGCGCTTCGCCGGTTGCAGCCTGCGCCGCCACCGCCGCGTTCGTGTCCGCCGTCGCCGCAATATCCGAAGTATCCTTCAGCAAGTCCGCCACATCCGCGTCCCGGTCGGCTCCGCCCCGGCGGTTGCCGCCGCGTCCGCCCCCGTCCGCATTGTTGCGTTCGTTCTTCGAGAAGTGTTGCAGCGGATTGGCCGCCGCCTCGTCGAACACCTGCCGGTTGCGGTAGATGTCGATCGCCTGGTAGATCGCCGCCCGCATCGGCGAAGCGTCCGCCACCATCTTGCCCGCGATGTCGAAGCCCACGCCGTGCGCCGGCGACGTCCGCACAACGGACAGTCCGGCGGTAAAGTTCACCCCGTCCGCGAACGTCAGCGCCTTGAACGGCGCGAGTCCCTGGTCGTGGTACATCGCCAGCACCGCGTCGAACTTGCGGTAGGCCCCGCTCCCGAAGAAACCGTCCGCCGCGAACGGCCCGAATGCCAGTATATTCTCATACTTCGCCGACTGGATAGCCGGAATGATGACATCCTGTTCCTCCGGCCCCAGCAGCCCGTCGTCCCCCGCGTGCGGGTTCAGCCCCAGCACCGCGATCTTCGGTCCCGATATGTTGAAATCGCGCTCCAGCGACCGTTTGATCGCCCGGATATGGTTCAGCACCGCCTCCGTGGTCACCGCCCCCGGCACCCTCGACAGCGGGATATGCATCGTCACCAGCCCCACCTTGAGCACGTCGCTGACCATGAACATCAGCGGCTCCGCATCCCCGAACTGCGCCGCCAGGTACTCCGTGTGGCCGATAAAGCCGAAATCGTCCCCCGTGGTATTCTTCTTGTTGATCGGGCAGGTCACCAGCACGTCGATCTTGCCCGCCTTCAGGTCCCGCACCGCCGCGTTGAGCGACGCGATCGCGTACTGTCCGCTGATCACCGTCGGCTGCCCCGGGTCGATCTTCACGTTCTCGTCCACGCAGACGATCATGTTGGCCCGCTTGGGATTGGCCTGCGCCGGGTCGGTGATGACGTTGAAGTTGAAACCCTCGGCGTCCGGTATCATCCCCTTGTAGTAGCCCGCCACCTTGGCCGAGCCGTACACCACCGGCGTGCAGAGGTCGAAAATGCGCGGGTCGAGCAGTGATTTGATGATGATCTCGTAGCTGATCCCGTTGAAATCCCCGTGGGTGATCCCCACCTTTATCTTGTCCATATAAATATTGTTTGTGTTTAATCCCCCGTTTTATTAGCCCTTCTCGCGTCAGCCGGCTTTCCGCGTCAGCGGGCGGCCCGGAGCCACCCCCGGCGGAGGGCTGCAAGCATCCCCCGCTGGCCCCGGGCCCGGTTCAATGAGCGGCAGGGGAACGGGCAAATATATCGGGGGCGTAAATATCAGCCGATATTTGTTACCTTTGGACAAAGTTAAACAAAAACAGGGAACCACAGATGAAAAAGTTGATTTTACTGGCCTTGTGCGCCGTGGCCGCGCTGCTTCCGGCCGCCGCGCAGGGGACTACCGCGGTAATCGAAAAATACGCGGACAAGGCCATCAACGGAGTGATCGTCTCCGGGGCATTCGACGTGCAGCTGGCGCAGGCCGACGGCGGTTCGCGCACCGTCGGGGCCAAAGTCGAAGTCCTGAAAGAGCTGGAGGACAAGCTCGTCTTCGAATACACCGAAGAGGGCTACGTGCGGATCGCCTTCAAGGACGACATGAGCAAATACTTCACCGGGAGCAAGAAAAAGCCGCAGGCGTGGGTGACCGTCAGCGAGCTGAAATACCTGAACGTGACCGGGGCCAGCAACCTCGTTTGCACCGGCATCTGCTCCACCCGGGGCGACCTGCGCATCCTCACCTCCGGGAACGCCTCCGTCAACCTGCTGGAGGCTTCGGCGCAGACCCTCAACATCGAGGTTTCCGGCAACTCCGACCTCAGCGACGCCAAACTGACGGCGCAGGGCAAAGCCGAACTGATCCAGAGCGGCTCCTCCAAGGTGAACGGCGAGATCAAGGCCGGCACGGCCCTGTTCACCGTTTCCGGCCTCGCGGGGCTGACCCTGACCGGCGGCGCCGAGGAAGCCGTGTTGGACGTGAGCGGCACCTCGTCGGCCAACCTCGAGAACTTCGACATCGGCACCGTGAACGCCAAAGTGTCCGGATTAGCCAAGGTGCGGGCCAACGTGATCGGCGGCGGCAAAGCCGAAGTCAGCACCATGGGCTCGTTCCGCTACAAGGGTGCGGGGCTGGTCACCGGCAAAGGCGTGAAACGGATCGACTGACATTTTTAAGTAAGGATAATATATGGGGCGGGCGGGGGCGTCCGCCTTTCTTTTGACAGGATGGAAACGAAAGAGATCGATATAGGCGGCCGGTTGCTGGCCGTCGGGCCCGGCAGCCAGCGGGTCATGGCTATTGTGAACGTGACCCCCGATTCGTTCTTTGCCGGGAGCCGCAGGCAGAGCGATGCCCAGATCGTCGCCGCCGTGGAGACCGCAGTGCGGGACGGGGCGGCTATGGTCGACCTCGGCGGGTATTCGTCACGACCGGGGGCCGGGGACGTTCCCGCGGACGAAGAGCTGCGGCGACTCGAAAACGGGTTCCGCGTCGTGCGCGAGGCGGCGGGAGCCGATTTTCCCATTTCGGTCGACACCTTCCGGGCCGCGGTCGTCGAACGGCTTTACGAACGGTTCGGGGCCTTTGTCGTGAACGATATTTCGGCGGGGGGGCTCGACCCCGCCATGATGCCGGTCGTGGGACGGCTCGGATTGCCCTATATCGCGATGCACATGCGCGGTACGCCGCAAACCATGAACTCGCTGGCCGACTATCCGGAAGAGGCGGGAGGCGTGACGGGCGACGTGCTCCGCTATTTCGTGCAGAAGATTGCGCAGGCGCGGGCGGCGGGGATCAAAGACTTGATCCTCGACCCCGGCTTCGGCTTCGCCAAGACCGCGGCGCAGAATTTCGAGCTGCTGGGCCGGATGGACGAACTCTCCGTGTTCGGCTTGCCGGTGCTGGCGGGCCTGTCGCGCAAGGGCCTCATATGGCGCACGCTGGGGATCACCCCCGCCGAGGCACTCAACGGCACGTCGGTGCTCAACTGGGAAGCGCTGCGGCAGGGGGCGGCGATCCTGCGGGTGCACGATGTGCGCGAGGCCGTCGAAACCGTGCGGCTGTTCCGGGCCTATACGCGGAAGTAACAACCCAACAGGATGTGTGTCCCGGAGTGCCGGGCGGTCCCTGACCGGGCTGTCCGGCAGCGTGGATGATAAATTCAGCGGCCCACTGGTCCCTCCTGGTGGGATTAGTTATGCTGCCTCGCTGTCCGGCAACGCCTTTGCCGGGCGGCACAACGAGCGGCTGCTGTTCAGGCCGGGTTCCGGGCTACCGCTGGTATCCGGACGGCGCCCTGGGTGGCGTCGGCCACAACGGGTACAGCTGGTCGTCTGCGGTCAGCGGGACCAACGGCGTGTTCTTGGATTTCAACTCGTCGTGGCTCAATCCCAGCAACGCGAACAACCGCGCCCACGGCTTACAGGTGCGGTGCCTCCAAGCATTTATCGGCATCCTGTTTATATGACATAGCAAGGGAACGGGCGTTTCCGGAGTGGCCCTCGCCGCCCCTCGGGCGGTGCGGGCCAGTGTGAACGATAAATTCAGCAGCCGGCTGGGCCTTCGCAAGGAGGATCAGCTACCCAAGTGCGGCGGGGTGTTTCGCCGGACAGGCGGCCCGCCCCGGCTGCGACCCGACAGGCTGCTTGATTAGCTGAGGAACCCGGGCTACCGTAACGCAAACACGGGCGTGCTGACGAACGTCGGCAACGAGGGGTCCGTCTGGTCGGGTTCGGCAAGTGGCACCAACGGCTACTACCTGTATTTCCACGCGACGATCCTCAATCCCAGCAATGCGACCAACCGCGCCAACGGCCTTCCGGTGCGGTGCCTCCAAGCATTTATCAAAGCGTTCCGTTCCTTTTTCCATGGGGCTGCGGCAATTCCGAGCCGGCTTCGTAACTTTGTCGGGACGGATACGGCGGCCGTGACTTCCGGAGTGCCCGCCGCTTTTTGCGGAGTCGCGGGCAGAGCGAACGATAAATTCAGCAGCACACCGGGCCGCCTCCCCAGAGGCGGCCCGGTTAAAACGATCCGTTCCGGCCTGTTGCATCGTCTCCGGGTCGGGGACGGGAACCAGTGGCTGCCTGAGCTTTTACGGGTTCGGACTTACGGCCCCGGGCTACCGCGAGAGGGCCAATGGCGCGCTGACGAGCGTCGGCAACAACGGGTACAGCTGGTCGTCGACGGTCAGCGGCACCGATGCGTTGCGTTTGAACTTCAACTCGACGTGGCTCGATCCCAGCAGCCCGAACAACCGCGCCTACGGTTTTCAGGTGCGGTGCCTCCAAGTATTTATCACCCGGCTCCGTTTCCGTTTTTGAATGTTTTTTGCATCGAATCCCATACAGAGCCGGGCTCCGGAGTGTCTGCGGCTACGGCTGCGGGCAGGGTGAACAGGCGGATTCAGCGGCCCACTGGCCCCGTTCCCTTCCGCGGTTAGTTATCGGCAGGATCGCGGGGGTATTTCCCACCCGGTGATCCGACGGCAGCGGCCGCTTCGTTAAGGCAAGCCCGCCCCGGGCTACCGCAACCCGAACAGCGGCGAGCTGGTGAACGTCGGGAGCAACGGTAACTACTGGTCGGGCACGCCCAGTGGCACGAACGGCTACGGGTTTAATCTGGGCCCCACGGACATCAATCCGAGCAACGCCGGATGCAACCGTGCGGACGCGCGTCTGGTGCGGTGCCTCCAAGCCTCCGCCCGAGCGCCCGGCTCTTTTTTACAGATATCTTTTGCAGTCGCCCCGACTAATTTGGTCAGAGTCGATAAGATTGTGTGCGAGAAGCTATATTTCCGCGCCAGCGGTCAGGCCGAGTTCCAAAGAGCTAATAGCCGGGTACCCACGTCAGTTTTCGGCCCGCAGCCCCTGCGGGCGGAGGGCTTGACCGACGCAGCCAGTAAGTGCCATCAGGCTTGCCTGAATGGCCGAACGGCAAGGAGGAACCGAGTAGCGAAGCGGGAGCACGGCAGCTTGCTGACGGTGCCTCGCAAGCACGAGGAAGGCGAAGCCAAAACAAGCGTAGCGCAGTTAAAACTCGCGCTGTTCGTTTTGGCCTCTGTTGGCTGCGGGCCGAGTCGCGATAAGGCTGTGAGCGAATAGCGCGACTCGTCAGAGTCGCCGGGCTTGCCGCCAAGCGCCTTCGGCGCTTCGCCCTGTGGCGGCAGCCCGAACCCGAAAGAGCGAGTAGTTGGGTTCCCGCGATATCAGTCAGGCCGGTCGCCCGGTGCGTGTGCTCGCGCCGAGCGTGAGGCTGTAATTACCCTAAGATTGCGGGCCTCCCGATGGGAGGCGTCCGGCCCGCGCGACTTTGCGGTCGCAATCGCTTCAGCCTTACTGCGCCCTGGGCGTAGGCCTGCAAGCAGTCCCCGCTGGCTCCGGTTAAACGAAAATGCGCCTTAACCGGGCGGCCGGTACTTTCGGGGACTATCCGTTAAGGCGGTCACTGCCCCGAACAGGCAGCCAAAACCACGGGTGTCACTGGCGGAACTTCGATAAAGCGTCGTCCCCGGCGGAGGTTCTATGCAACGCATGGAGAGGTACGAAAAAAGGCCCTGTGTAAAAGGCCTTTGAATAGCACGGGCAGAGTAACCCTTTAGAATAGACTTGCCTCCGGTAGGCCCGTCAGCCGACAGACCGCCTCGCGTCCCCCCTCGCCCAGCGAAAGCGAATAGTCGTTCACGAAATAAGAGATATGTTTCTGCCGCACCTCCGGGTCGAGTTCCTGCGCATGCGCCTTCACATACCCCGCCGACGCCTCCGGATGCGCCTGCGCATATTCGATGCTCCGCCGGATAATGCGCTCCACCCGCTCCGCCGTTTCTGCCGGGTATTTCCGGTTCAGCAGGATACCTCCCAACGGGATCGGCAACCCCGTCAGCTCCTCCCATTTTTGTCCCAGGTCCGCAATCAGCCGCAGCCCCTGCGCCGCGTACGTAAACCGTCCTTCGTGGATCAGCACCCCCGCGTCCAGCTCCCCGTCGGCCACCGCCGGAGCTATCTACGAAAACAGGTAGACCCTCTTTCGCCCAGCCGCCGGATAGACGATCGACAGCAGCCGGTTGGCGGTGGTCAGTTCGCCCGGAATGCCGATCAGGGCGTCGTGCAATTCGTCGGGATATATTTTGTGTTTACTCACCAGCAGCGGCCCGTTGCCATGCCCCAGCGCACTCCCGCTCCCCAGCAGCCGGAACGAACCCGCGGCCTCCGGCAGCGCCGCATAGCTGATCTTGATCACATCCTCGTCACCCGGATGCTGAATGGCCGCCCCGTTCAGCGCGTCGATGTCGTCGAACACCGGCTCGAACGCGATGCCCTCGGTATCCACTAAACCATGTATCATGGCGTGGAACGTGAAGGTGTCGTTCGGACAAGGCGAGATATGCAGTTTCATCAATTATACGATTACCTATCACGTTTTGTACGTCCCGCAGCCAGCGGAGGCGAGAACGAGCATCGCGAGTTTTTCAGCCCTCCGCCGGGGATGGCTGCGGGCTGACCGCTAACGCGAAAATTTAATTATAACTACGGTTATTTTACATGGGGTTGGAGGCGACAACCGCTTTTTCAAAAAAACAGACCCGTTGGGCTTCCGGGCTGTGCCTTATGTTCCCGCGTCAGCGGTGTCCTCGGTCGCTGCGACGGCCCTTAAGGTGATGCAAACCCTAATACGAGCCCAACGGGCCGGCGCGGGGGGAGCGCGCCGAGGACAAATAAAGTAAAAAAAAGGCACCGCGATAGCGGTTGGGCCGGAGCTTAGTCCTGCGAAGGCCCGCAACCGACGAAGCCAGTGAGGGCAATGTAAGCTTGCTTACATTGCCGAACGGCGAGGAGGGAAACAAGCGCAGCGCAGTTAATTCTCGCTACGCTCGATGCAGCCTCGCAAGCTCCGGCCCGAACCGAGTATAGCACATCCGAAAACGGTGCCGCCAAGCACTCCGATCGGGCTGTAATTATCCCGAAGAATATCCGAACCGGCTTCCTGCAAATTCTTTGTTTGCTTTCCTGGCAGCCCGGGAAAACAAGTACCCGGCCGGCATGACGGTATGAATAATAACCCTCCGGTTTAGAACACCACCGGCGCCGAAGTCACGCTCCCCAGCTGGAATACCGGGATACGCTCCCGCGCCAGCTCGTCGTTGCCGTCCACCAGCTTGACCGTCTGCACCGCCGGCACCCGGTAACGTACGCTCACCGTCCCCTTTTTGGAACTACCGCCCGCGCCGGCCGCCGGGCCGTTGTCCGAAGCCTCGGCCGTCATTTCGATCACGATCGGCCGCCCCGAAAGATCCGTGTCCGGCACCACCCCTTTGGTCGGCGAGAACCGGCAGACGATCGTCGTCCCCTTGGCCGACGGCAGCACCGAGAAAGTCTTCACCATCCGCTGCGTGTAGCGCTTTCCGATGAACAGCGCCAGGTATTCCGACTCGATCCGGTCCATCTCCCTGAGCGCCGCTTCGAGCCCCGCCCCGAAAACATTCTCGCCCGTTTCGCCCGTCACCAGGTCGAAACGCCGCTTGCGCAGCGTGAAAATCGCATTGGCCGCATCCGCCGCCATCTGTTCCGTGCTTTTCTCGACCGTCGAAGTGCGATTCACCGGCAGCTCCCCGAAACTGTCGCTGTCCGCCAGCCCGCTCCGCTCCGTGGTCGTCCCGTACAGCGGATTGAGGCTCACGTCCGTGAACGGATTGTTGTTGCCGATCGCCGCCCCCTGGAACTCCGCGTCCGCCAGCAGCGGCTTCTGCGGCGGCACCGCGGAGAGCCAGTGGAACACCTTGCTCTGCGCGTCCACCGGCTGGTCCAGGTGGTAAGTCTGCGCCGGGTCCGGCTCCTCGTAATAGCCCAGCGAGGCGTCGATGATGCGGTAATTCTGTTTGTCGCTCATCGCCGCGCCCGAAATCCCGAGGTACTGCGAGGCGAACTTGGCGTACGGCCCGCGCAGGATCACCTCCCGTTCCACCGCCATCGTGACGGTCACCACCGTCCGGGGCAGAGTATAGCCTTCGATGGTCCGGGAGCCGACTCCCTGTGCGAAAGCGCTGACCTGCGCCGCTGCCGGCATCATCGCCGTCACGGCCAGGCATGCGGCCGCCCCCGCGAACGCCGCTTTATAAAAGGTAGTTTTTTTCATAGTCCGAATATTCGTTTACAGTGTAGGCCCAAATGTACGTTTTTTTCCGAAAAAGCGATACCCGCGATGCGAAACGGTGCATTGGCGGCACGTCAGAACTTCAGGTAGAACTCCCGCGTCAGTTCCCGGTAGTTTTCCGTAAAATTCCCCTTGCCATCCTCGATGCAGAGCGTCCCCCGGGCAATATCCTCCCGGTTGCGCCGGGTTGTCGAAAACTCCGCCGCCACCCGTTTGACCGGTTTGTGCGGCGCTCCGTGCACCTCCAGCATCCGCTCTACGAACAAACCCCGTGCCGCAGCCTTCGCGATGAAGATTCCCGACTCCCGGTAGGGGAAGATCGCCGCGAACCGGCCTTGCGGCGCCAGCAGCGAAAGTATGGCTTCGATCAACTTGTCGTACGGCAGCTGTTCCGCAT
>JAJBVQ010000055.1 GCA_020859745.1 Rikenellaceae bacterium | reverse complement strand
GCAGCCCTCCACCCGGGGTGGTTCCGGGCTACCCGCTGACGCGGATTTTCTGTCGAAGACCGTACTGTTAATTTTCCATTCTGGCCGGACGCCGGGGTAGTTACAGCCATAAAGGACGCAACGCGTCCCTCCCGGCCCCGTTGGGGCTTTTGTGAGGGTTTGCATCGCTTTACTAAAGAGGCGTCCGGCCCGTCCGCTGTCGCGGAGACTTTGCTTTGCCAAGTTGGCTCCGGGAAATCCTTTAAATCCCGAAAAGCCAGCCTTCGATGGTCTTCCAGATCTGTCCCTGCACCCCGTCGCCCTGCGTTTTGATCCGCGCGCGGTGGCTGCCGCCCGGCTCCACGATCAGCTTCATGTTCTGTTTCCCCTCGAACGCCGCCGGGTCGAGCATCGCCGCGCTCCACGGGTCGTTCTGCCCGTAGATGCAGATCACTTTCGGGTCGTTGGCCTTGTAGAAAGCCGTGATCTTGCGCGACAAGGCGTCACTGAACCGGATGCGTTTGGCATCGTCCGGCAACAGGATCCTCGGCAAATACCCCTTGGCGCCCTTGATCGAGAGCAACCCCTCGAACGGCGCGGTGTCATAGCCGTAGTAGCCCAACTCCCGCTGTGCCTGCACGAAGAACGACGGTTCGTCGTTGATGGCGAAGTAGTCCGGCGAAACGGTCGCCGTCAGGTGGTCCAGCAACTCCTGGTGCGGCGAGTCCGACGCCGGGATCACGCTCACCGCTGTCCCCCACTGCCAGATCGAGAAGGGGTACTCCAGCACGCAGAGGTCGAAAACCTCGTCGATATTCGTCCGGAATTTATAGCCCTTCGATTTGCAGTATTCGTCGAACATCGGCACCAGCTCCTTGCGCCGCTTGAGCAACTCGGTCTGGTATTCGCGGATCGCGGCCCGTTCCCCGGCCGTCCCCACCCGTTCGAGGAAAGGCTCGTGCCGCCCGTCTTCGACTCCGAAACAGATCGGCCCCACATAGGCTACCGTCACATCCACGTCCTGCGGATAATACATCCGGTAGATCAGCGCGTTCTCGCCCCCTTTGCTGACCCCGGTGCCGATCCATTTTTCGGGGTAGACCTCGTCGAGCGCCTGCCGCACCGCGTGCAGGTCTCCCGCCGCATTCTCGGCGTTCAGGTAGTCCCAGTTGCGCGGTTTGGGTGTGGATTCGCCGAAATAGCGGTACTCCACGAAAACCTGGTTCGCACCCAGGCGCGCCGACAGCTCCTCGCGGTAGCGCGGGTTCAGCGCCCGCGCCCCGCCGTAGCCCTCAGTCACCAGAACCGTCGGCCGGTCGAAACCGGCATGGGCCACCACGAAACGCTGTTCGAAATGCCCTTTGGACGGGTTCTTATGGTCGAGCGGCTGATCGAACATCACCACGTACCGCTCCTCGAAAAAGCCTTTGTCCAGCTCTTCGACCGAAACCACCCCTTTCAGGGCGATCAGCTTGTCATACAGCTCCGTGGCCCCGGCCACGGTCAGCCCTGCTGTGACCAGCAGGACCAGGAATGCAAATGTAAACTTCAGGTATCTCATCTAAATAATCTGTTATTTCCTAATCTCACCGCACAGGCGTGTAAAAGTACCGGTCAATGCCGACCAACTGAAACGTTCTTTCTCAACAGCGATATTGGCCCGGAACTCTTCTGCTTTGTTCTCATCGTAAAACCGAGCGATGGCCTCTGCGATAGCGGAAGGGGCGACATCTACCACGTACCCCACCCGGCCGTCCGGCACGATCTCCGGCAGGCCGCCTACGCGAGTGACCACCATCGGCACCCCGAAATGGTAAGCCACCTGCGTCACGCCGCTCTGCGTCGCGCTCTTGTAGGGCTGCACCACCAGATCCGCCGCCCCGAAGTAGTTGCGCACCTGGTTCTCGTCGATATACCGGTCGTGGACGATCACGTCGTCCGTCAAACCCAGGCTCTCGATCAGGGCGTCGTATTTCTCCTTGTTCCCGTAATATTCGCCGCCGACCAGCAGTTTACGACCCGTCGTGAAACCCCTGGCTTTGAGCATGGCCCACGCTTCCAGTAAGAGGTCGAGCCCTTTGTAGTCCCGGATAAACCCGAAAAACAGGACATAACTTGATTCAGGATCCAACCCCAGAGCTGCGCATGCTTCCGCCTTGGCAACCGGCTCGCCGTAAGTGTCATAGATCGGGTGCGGCGACATGGCCCGCAATCCCTTGTATTCGAACGAATCGAGGTCGCGCCCCACCTCGTCCGACATATAGACCACCGCGTCCGTCTGCCGCAGGAAGTAGTCGGTCAGCGGCCTGTCTCCCGGCCGGTGTTCGTGCGGCACGATATTGTCCGCCAAGGCGATGATGCGGGTATGGGGGCAGCGGTGCCCGATCGTCCGGACGATAGTCCCCAGCGACGGCCCCATGAAAGGCATCCAGAAGCGCGGGATCACCAGCTCCGGCTCCTCGCGCGCGATCTCGCGCCCGACGACCGGCCAGTTCAGCGGGTTCACCGAGTTGATGCGCCGCTCGATAACGATCCCCTCCGGCACAGCCATCCGCGTGTATTGCGTCCGTCCCGGAAAGAGGAACGACGGGTATTGCAGCGTGAAGTTGATGATCTTCACGTCGTGTCCCTCGCGCCCGAAAGCGGCGGCCAGCACCTCGTCGAATTTGGCGATGCCCCCCCGGTACGGGTGCGCCGGGCCCAGTATGCGTATCTTCATGGAAAATCCTCTCTCTGAATTAAACCACTAATATACGAAAAAGGTATTATATTTGATTAGCGAAACAGTATCGGACTATTAATTCCAAACCATCATACGCTATGAAGACAGATATCGAAATCGCCCGCTCGGTGAAAATGAAACCGGTCGTGCAGGTGGCCGAACAGCTGGGCATCGATCCCGACGACCTCGAACTGTACGGAAAATACAAGGCCAAAGTGCCGCTCTCTTATATCGACCGCGAACGGATGCATCGGTCGAAACTGATCCTCGTTTCGGCCATTTCGCCTACGCCGGCGGGTGAGGGGAAGACCACCGTTTCCATCGGCCTTTCGCAGGCGCTGAACCGGATCGGCAAACGGTCGTGCGTGGTGCTGCGCGAACCGTCGCTGGGGCCGGTGTTCGGCCTCAAAGGGGGCGCTACGGGGGGCGGCCTGTCGCAGGTGCTGCCGATGGAGGATATCAACCTCCATTTCACCGGTGATTTCGCGGCGGTCGAGAAGGCGCACAACCTGCTGGCGGCTTTGATCGACAACAACATACAGAGCAAGACCCGCTCGCTGGGGCTGGATCCCCGCACTATTTCGTGGAAGCGGGTGATGGATATGAACGACCGTTCGCTGCGCAATCTTGTGGCTGGGCTCGGGGGTACGGGGTCGGGCGTGCCGCGCGAAACGGGTTTCGACATCACGGCGGCTTCCGAGGTGATGGCGATCCTCTGCCTGGCGACGGGCATCTCGGACCTGAAACGGCGGCTGGGTAATATTTTCGTGGGTTTCACTTACGATAAAAGGCCGGTCTATGCCCGCGACCTGCATGCGGAGGGGGCGATGGCGGCGCTGTTGAAGGATGCGATCAAGCCGAACCTGGTGCAGACGATCGAGGGGACGCCGGCGCTGATCCACGGCGGCCCGTTCGCCAATATCGCGCAGGGAACCAATACGGTGGTGGCTACGGAGATGTCGCTCTCGCTGACGGATTACACGGTGACGGAGGCGGGTTTCGGCTTCGATCTGGGGGCGGAGAAGTTCCTCGATATCAAGTGCCGTGCGGCGGGGCTGTCGCCGAATGCGGTGGTGCTGGTGGCGACGGTGCGTGCGCT
This sequence comes from Rikenellaceae bacterium, assembly GCA_020859745.1. Taxonomy (GTDB): domain Bacteria; phylum Bacteroidota; class Bacteroidia; order Bacteroidales; family Rikenellaceae; genus Rikenella. The sequence goes on along the minus strand of JAJBVQ010000055.1, from coordinate 10,534 downwards.
GAAGTACCACGGGGGCCAGTCGCTGAAAGAGCTGAAAACGCCGAATGTGGAGGCATTGGAGCGGGGGATCGTCAATTTGCAGAAACATATCGAGAATATCGGCCTGTTCAACCTGTCGCCGGTGGTGGCGATCAACAAGTTCGCGACGGACAGCGAGGAGGAGTTGCAGTTTATCAAGGATTACTGCACGATGCGCGGGGTGCCGTGCGCGGTGGCGGATGTGTGGGGGCAGGGGGGAGCCGGAACCGAGGAACTGGCGAAGTTGGTGGTGACGGCGGCGGATTATTGCTGCCCGCAGTTCAAACCGCTTTATCCGCTGGACGAGTCGGTGGAGAGGAAGGTGGAAACGATTGCGAAGAGTATCTACGGGGCCGAGGCGGTGGATTATACTTCCAAGGCTCGTGGGGCATTGAAGCGTATTGCGGATTTAGGTCTGGAGGGCTTGGCGATCTGTATGGCCAAGACGCAGAAGTCGCTGTCGGACAATCCGGCGCTGCTGGGACGGCCGAAGGATTTCGTGATCACGGTGCGGGATATCGAGATTGCTGCCGGGGCGGGCTTCCTGATCCCGATCACGGGCGAGATCATGCGCATGCCGGGCCTGCCGGAAGAACCGGCGGCGGAGCATATCGACATCGACGACGAGGGAAATATCTCCGGCCTGTTCTAAATCGTTCGTTTTTATCTCTACCCGTTTGAGGGTACTGTTCTCTTTGTGAACAAAGAGAACCAGAAAAACTTCCGAGCGCATCCCAGCGGGATGCTTTGGCTGTAACTACCCTCTCTTTTGGGCTGTGAGAAATAGCCCGCTATTCAGTCATGCAAAGTTTTAGCGGGCTATTTCCACAACCCAAAGCGGGTGACTGCGGAGCCTAAGGAGTAGCGTAGCTGACTCAAAAGTTTTTGGTGCCGCTTTTTACAAAAAGCGGCAGTCCCATACGGGGTAGTAATTAAACGAACGGTTTACAACTCCGAGAGTTCGAGCCAGCGCATCGACTTGGCGTCGATCTCGTCGATCAGCGCCGCGATGCGTTCCGATTTGGAGATAAGTTCCTCCGTGGAGAGCGATCCGCTGCTCATTTCCGTTTCGAGGGTCGCTTTTTCGGCCTCCAGTTTCGGGATCTCCGATTCCAGCTGCTCAAACTCCCGCTTCTCGTTGAACGACAGCTTGCCCTTAACCCGCTCCTTCGGCTTTTCCTTCGCAGCCGGAGGAGCCGTCGTCTTCGGGGTAGCTTGGGCCGATGCCAAGGCATCCTGCTCCTTGCGCCACTCCCGGTAGTCCGTGTAACTGCCCGGGAAATCCTTGATATTCCCCGCACCGTTGAAAACCAGGAGGTGGTCAGCCACCTTGTCCATAAAATAACGGTCGTGCGACACCACGATCAGGCAGCCCGAAAAAGCCGCCAGATACTCCTCCAATACATTGAGCGTCTGGATGTCCAGGTCGTTGGTCGGCTCGTCCAGCACCAGGAAATTCGGGTTAGCCATCAGGATCGTGCAGAGGTATAGCCTGCGCCGCTCGCCCCCGCTCAGCTTCGCCACATAGTCGTACTGCGACTGCGGCGAAAAGAGGAACCGCGTCAGGAGTTGCGACGCGCTGATCTGCTTGCCGTCGCTCATCGTGATATTCTCCGAGATGGCCGTAATCACGTCGATCACCCGTGCATCCGGGTCGAACTCCAGCCCTTGCTGGCTGTAATAGCCGAACCGCACCGTCTCGCCGATGTCGATCATCCCGCTGTCCGCCGGCTCCAGCCCTAACAGCATTTTGATAAAGGTCGATTTCCCCGTCCCGTTGTTCCCCACGATCCCCATCTTTTCGAATCGTGAGAACAGATAACTGAAATCATTCAGGATCACGCGGTCGCCGAACCGCTTGCAGAGGTGTTTCACCTCGAAAATCTTCTTGCCGATATAGGTCTGCTGCACGTCCAGTTGCACGCTTCCCTCGCTGCGCCGGGTGTGCGCTTTTTCCTTAATATCTTGGAACGCATCCACCCTGTATTTCGCCTTGCCCGATCGCGCAGACGGCGTGCGGCGTATCCACTCCAACTCCCGCCGATAGAGGTTTTTCATCCGCGAAACCGTCGCGTCCGCCGCGTCGATGCGCTCCTGCCGTTTTTCGAGGTAGTAGCTGTAATTGCCTTTGTAGCTGTATACCTGCCGGTCGTCGATCTCGATGATCTCGTTGCAGACGCGGTCGAGGAAGTAGCGGTCGTGGGTCACCATTAGCAGGCTCATCCGCCGCCCGGCAAGATACTCTTCCAACCACTCGGTCATCTCCATGTCGAGGTGGTTGGTCGGTTCGTCCAGGATCAGCAGATCCGGCTCCACGATCAGCGCCGCCGCCAGCGCCACGCGTTTGAGCTGGCCGCCCGACAGGGTCTCGACTTTCTGTTCGAGATCGGTGATGTTCAACCGGGTCAGGATCTGCTTGGCCCGCTGCTCGAAATCCCACGCCCCCATGGCTTCCATTTTGGCCAGCAGTCCGTCCAGCGCCGCCGTATCGTTCCTGGACAACGCCTGTTCGTATTGCGCAATGGTCTGTACCACTTCGTTCTGCCCGTGAAAACAGGCTTCCAGCACGGTCAGTCCCGCCGGGAACTGCGGGTCTTGTTCGAGGTAACCCACCGTCACGCCGCGCCGGAAAACCACCTCGCCGCTGTCATAGTCCATACGGCCTGCGATGATGTTGAGCAGGGTGGTCTTTCCGGTGCCGTTGGCGGCGATCAGGCCGATACGCTGCCCCTCGCTGATGCCGAAGGTGATATTCTCGAACAGGATGCGCTCGCCGAAGGATTTGGTGAGCGACTCGACTTGCATATGGATGGCCATAGGGCTTAGAGTTGCGGTATTTCGTGGATAAAACGGTAGTTGCGTGCGGCGTGGTCGATCTCGCAGCAGTAGTGCTGCATGCCGTTGGTCACCACCAGGTAAGGAACGCCCAACTGGATATTATAGTGTGCTATCTGATTGAAAACCTCCTGAGTAATGGCGATACTGGCGGCTTTGCATTCGACGACCAGCTGGGGCTCGGCTTGCCGTGAATAGACGACGATGTCGGCGCGGAGCGAAAAGCCGTTGATATTCAGCTGCTGTTCCTGCACGATGCGGTACGGGTCGATGCCGTAAGTCCCCGTGAGGAACCGGATAAAATGTTGCCGTACCCACTCTTCCGGCGTGAGCACCAACCATTTGCGGCGGAGCATGTCCCAAACCTCCGGTTTGGGGCCGGTACGGCGTATTTTCAGGTCGGCCTGCGGCAGGTTCAGGGGAGGGTATTTGGTCGCTTCGCTCATGGGAACTGCAAAGTAACGAATTTTCGCGGTATTTCCGTCTCCCCCTTCCGTATCCCCGTCACTCCCGTACGCAGCGGACGGAAACGGCCCGGCTACGGGGGTGTACCGTACCGGGGACAACGCTCTCCGTCATTAAGTATAAGCGGAAAGCGTCTGTTCCGGAAAACGAGCTGCTCCACGCGTACCCTGCCGCCGCGACAGCGCCCAGTATCCCCCGGTCGTAAGCCCGGTACCCATTCGCAGGATACCAGCCCGGTCCCTGTACAACGACGCTGCTCCATAAACGTCCTGCTGACGAGCCTTTTCCCTGCCACGGCCCGTTAGCTGACGTAAAAGCATTCCACGGGCTGAGGCTCCCCGCACCGCCTTTCGGCACCCGCCAGCCCGACGGGCAGGGGTCGAAAAGGGTCTTTATCCCGTCTTGCCACAGATCGCCGTTCTGGGGCCACGTCCAGTCATAGCCTTTCGATACGTCCGTGAAATAGAAGCCGGAGAGGTTGCTGTCTCCGGAATAAAAAAGCCTGCCCCTTTGTTTACGGAGGCAGGCTAAAGTACAGGCTGTGTTCGAACGGTTACAGCTGCGAAGCCGGATCGAGGTTCTTCCCTTCGATGTCCTTAAAGTATTTATAGGTTCCCACCTTGAGCTCCGCCGTAGCGTCCTCGTCGCAGACGATGATCCCGTGCGGGTGCTGTTGCAAGGCACTAATGGTCCACATGTGGTTGATCCCCTCTTCGATTCCGTGCCGCAGCGCACGTGCCTTCCCATGTCCATTCACAAGAATGAGCACCTCCTTGGCATCCATAATCGTCCCCACGCCTACCGTCAGCGCGGTCTTCGGCACTTTATTGACGTCATTGTCGAAGAAGCGCGAGTTGGCGATAATCGTGTCTAAAGTCAAGGTTTTCATCCGGGTGCGCGAGGTCAGCGAAGAAGCCGGTTCATTGAACGCGATATGCCCGTCTGGCCCGATGCCGCCCATAAAGAGCTGTATCCCGCCCAAGGCCTTGATTTTGGCTTCGTAGGCCGCGCATTCCGCCGCCGGATCCTGGGCGTTCCCGTTCAGGATATTGACGTTCTCCGGCTTGATGTCCACCTGGTTGAAAAAGTTGGTCCACATAAATGTGTAGTAGCTCTGCGGATGCTCTTTCGGGATGCCGCAATACTCGTCCATGTTGAAAGTAACCACGTTCGCGAACGACACTTTTCCCGCTTTGTTGAGGGCGATCAGCTCTTTGTAGGTTCCCAGCGGCGTGGAGCCGGTGGGAAGTCCCAGCACGAACGGCTTTTCGGGCGTCGGTCCGAAAGTGTTGATTTTGTGAGCAATGTAATTCGCGGCCCATTTCGAGATGTGGGCATAGTCGGGTTCGATGATCAGTCGCATATCTTTTTGTAGGATTAATTTACGGTGTTGTCGTACAAATATAGGCTATCGGCCGTTATTTTCCAAGGATGCGTATCCGCCCCGGCACGTCGTCCCGCCCGAAGATCGAAGGGTCGATCCGCAGACGTTCCTCGCGGTTGCCTTCGTCGGGCAAAAGTATCCTGTAATCATCCGCCGGGGGCAGCAGTTTGGTCGGGTCGTGCGGCGGCGCGGTCAGGATCAGGTACGGGCCGTCCAGCATATAGGCCGCGGCCTCCATGTCTCCCGCCTCGATCGCCGCCCGTATGGAAGTCGAACTGATATTCTCGTACCGCCCCAGGTAGCCGGTGTGTATCCCGTCCCGCTCCAGCATCTCGGCCGAACCGGAGCGGTTGTGCCCGAAATGGTGTCCCTCGCCAGAGAGCACGGTTTCGGCTTTAAGAAGTTTTTTGAGGTAATCCCGGGTGAATGTTTCGCTGTCGATCTGGCTGAATTCCGGCGTGAAATGCACGACCACTACGTGATCCACGCCCGTTTCGCCGAGCAGTTCGAGTTTCTCCGGCAAGGTGCTGAGCAACCTGTTCTCCCCCCGGAGCACGAAGCGCGGGTGCGGGTCGAACGTCACGACGACCGATTCGCCGTCCGTCCCCATAAGCTCGTGCGCCATGGCGTTCAGCCTGCCGATCAGCAGCCGGTGGCCCCGGTGCACGCCGTCGAACGACCCCACGGCGACCGCTGTCCGCCGGAAACCGGGCAAATCGTCGAATCCGTAATGTACCTGCATGGAGTGAGCCGGATGGTTTATTCGCCTGCCGTCGCGGAAGGCAGTGAGCCGCCCTTGGAAAAATAGGCTACCTTTTCCAGAAGGGTGATGATGTCGTAATCCTCGACGTAGATGTCCCCGGGGAAGTTGAGCGGCGTAGAGGTGAAGTTGAGCACCCCGCGCACCCCCGCCTGAGTAATGGGTTCGACCATCCCGGCCGCCACCGACGACGGCGAGGTCAGGATAATGACCCGTATATCGTGTTTATGCGCCGTCTCGATAAAGGTATCCATGTGGTAGCACGGAACCCCCGCCACCGTGCGGCCCACCTTTTCCGGGTCGATGTCGAAAGCCGCGGTGATCCGCAGTTTGGATCGTTTGCCGTTGAAATAGTGCGTCACCGCCTGCGCCAGGTTCCCCATCCCGATGATCCCCACATTGAGCCCCGCCGGAGAGTCCAGTATCGTCCCGATAAAGTCGATCAGCACCTCCACGTCGTACCCTTTTTTGGTGTCGCTGCTGAAGCCGATCAGCATCAGGTCGCGGCGCACCTGCACCGCCGTGATGCCGTGCATCGAGGCCAGTTCGTGGGAGTAGATGTGGGTGCGTCCCTGTCCAGGCACTCCAGTAACATGCGCCGGTACTCGCTCAGGCGTTCGATAGTCCGTTCGGGAAGTCTTTTCGCGGCTGTGTGTGCGGCGTCGGTGGTCATGGGGCAGTGGGGTGTGTTCGGTAGTGGTTAAGTGTGTGTGATGCGGTTAACAGTAGGCAAATATAATACTTTTTTCACGACTCTGTTCCCCCTTTTACATGGCGTGTTTCACGCCGGTCAGGATCAGCCACCGGTTGACGGGGAACGACACGGCCAGCCCGGCGAACATGGCCAGCTGCATCATGAACCAGAATGTCCACGTGTCCCGTCCCAGGCCGCCGGGGAAAAAGACGAACAGGGTCAGCGCCATCCATCCGTACATCCCGGCCTGCCAGGCGGTCAGCGAAAGGAAATCGGCTTTCAGCGCCCGCTTGACGGTCGCGCCCACGGGGCCGCGCCGCATCTGCTGCATGGCGGCATACTGGAACCAGACGCCGAAAATCAGGGCCAGGATATACTCCATGGTCCAAAGGCCGGCAATGGCGCTGCCTGCTATGGTGACGGGGGCGAAGATGAAAAATATCTCGCACAGGAGGTCGGCCAGCGCGCACCCGGCGCCGCAATGGAGGGCCGAAAGCAATACCCCGCGCCATTGCATGGCGGGCGTGCCCATCATTTCCGGCATGCCTTTCATATCGCCCATGGCGGGCATATCTTTCGGGGGTATGGGGTCGACTGTTTGGGGGCGCATATCCATATTCATCAGCTCGTCGGTAACGGATTCGCGGTACTGGCGGCCGAAACGGAAGTAGGCGAGCACGCCGATCCAGCTGCCCCAAAGGGCGGTCAGCGGCCAGACGACCTCCATAATGGGCATCTTCTGGCGGTGGCCGTTGCGGATGTCGGCGATCACGATCAGGGCGCCGACGATGCCCAGCACGACGAATATGGCGGCGATGACGGTAAGGAGTTCTTTCATGGCTGTCCGTGTTAGAATCGGTTAAAACGCAAAAAACGTACCATCCGGCACGCAGTTCCACTTGAGCCGGTCAGACTTCCTGACACGGGCAATGCCCGAACGGAGTGCCCGCGGCACCTCCCCCTTCTGTATCCCCGTCACTCCCGTACGCAGCGGACAGGAATACCGTCGGAGCGGGAGGCGTGCGCATTGGCATAGATGATCGTTTTATCTCCGCAGTAAAGGTCGTAAGCCGCTTGTGTGCCGACAGTGGAGGACCAGATCAGACTTAGCATGGATACGTCGGCCATCGTGCCGCGCGAGTCGAGGCGCCAGCCCCCTGTTCCGTACCACGCAGGTTGCGTTCGGACAGCTTCGGTACCGAAATATCGGCCATTTGTCGCGGTAAGGGTTCCATCACCATTCCAAATGCTGTTCTCAAGGGTGAAATGATACCACAGGCCCAGTTTCCCGTCTCCGCTCCGGGGCACCCGCCACCCCGCCGGACAGGGGTCGAAAAGGGTTTTTACACCGTCCCGCCACAGCGCGTCATTATACGGCGCAGTCCAGTCACCGTTAGAGGCCGAGAAATAGAAGCCGGAGAGATTCGCCGGAAATAAAAAATCCGCTTCCCCGTCGGTGCGAGGAAGCGGAATAATAATGATACTGATCCGATGGAGGGAGCCTAAAGCAGTCCTTTAATATCGGCGATAATCCGGTTGGCTAAAGCTTCGGCGGCTGCCTTGTCCTTGCTTTCGGCGTAGATGCGGATGATCGGCTCGGTGTTCGACTTGCGCAGGTGTACCCACTCCGTGGGGAAGTCGATCTTCACCCCGTCGATGTCGTTCACCTTCTCCGAAGCGTATTTCGCTTTCATCTTCGCCAGAATGCCGTCCACATCCGTCCCCGGCACCAGGTCGATGCGGTTTTTGGAGATATAGTAGGCCGGATAGGTCGCCTTCAGTTCCGACAGTTTCTTGCCTGTCTTGGCCAGATAGGTCAGCAGCAGGGCAACCCCCACCAAGGCATCGCGGCCGCTGTGCAGGGCCGGGTAGATAACGCCCCCGTTCCCTTCGCCGCCGATCACGGCGTCCGTTTCCCTCATTTTGGTCACCACGTTCACCTCGCCTACCGCCGCCGCCGAATAAGAGCCGCCGTGCTTGGCCGTAATATCTGCCAGCGCCCGCGAAGAGCTGAGGTTCGAAACCGTGTTGCCCGGCGTCTGCGACAGCACGTAGTCCGCCACGGCCACCAACGTGTACTCTTCGCCGAACATCGTCCCGTCCTCGTTGACCAGCGCCAGCCGGTCTACGTCCGGATCAACCACGATCCCCAAGTCCGCTTTCGAAGCCGGTACCAAGGCCGAAATCTCGGTCAGGTGCTCCGGAATCGGCTCCGGATTGTGGGCGAAACGGCCGTCCGGCGTACAGTTGAGTTCAATGACCTCAACGCCCATAGCTTTCAGTAACGCTGGGATAACGATCCCTCCGACAGAGTTCACCGCGTCCACGACCACTTTAAACTTCGCCTTCCGTACCGCGTCTACGTCCACCAGCGGCAGCGCCAGCACAGCGTCGATGTGCTTCCGGTCATACGATTCCCGGACGATCACCGACCCGATCCCGTTGATGTCAGGGAAGGTATAAGCTTCGGTATCCGCGATTTCGAGAACCCGCGCGCCTTCGGCGGCATTCAGGAATTCGCCTTTGCGGTTGAGCAGTTTCAGGGCGTTCCACTGTTTCGGGTTGTGGCTGGCCGTGAGGATGATCCCCCCGTCGGCGCTGTAGCCAGTAACGGCCATTTCGGTGGTGGGAGTGGTCGCCAGCCCGATGGCGATCACGTCCACGCCGCTGGCCATCAGGGTGCCTTCGACGATGTCCGACACCATCTGCCCCGACAGCCGAGCGTCGCGGCCCACCACGACGCGAAGCTTCCGCCCTGCGGCTGCGGTGGTCTCTTTGAGCCACTGGCTGTACGAAGCCGTGAATTTCACCAGGTCGATCGGCGTCAGCGCGTCGCCCGGCGTTCCCCCGATGGTACCCCGGATTCCCGAAATAGATTTGATCAGAGTCATGGTAGTTAGTAGGTTTTTATTTTTGAATTAGACGGCAAGTTACTAATTTAGCCGGAGTATTATCTCGATTTTGATGAAATTCGGCACATTTTTCCGTGAAAACATACGGCTCTCGTTCGCTTCGATCGTGAGCAACCGCCTCCGGTCGGTACTGACCATGGCCATTATCGCCATCGGCATCATGTCGCTGGTGGGCATCGTGACGGCCATCGAGTCGATCAAGGCGAGCATCACCGAGTCCTTCACCTCGCTGGGGGCGGGCGGCTTCTCGATCCAGAACCAGCGCCTGACGGGCATGGGCTGGGGCCGCAACCGCAACGACAACTATATCGGCTACGACCAGGCGCGGGAGTTCCGGGATCGGTTCTCTATTCCCTCCTCGGTGGCGCTGACCATGAACATCAGCGGAGGGGTGACGGCCAAGTACCAGTCCGAGAAGAGCAATCCCAACCTGTGGCTGTGGGGCATGGACGAGAACGGCTTGCGAAACAGCAGCCTGGAGATCGCTTCGGGGCGCAATTTCTCGCGGCACGAGGTGGAGACGGCCCGGGGCGTGGTGGTCATCGGCAGCGGGGTGGCCGACCTGCTGTTCCCTTCGGGCGAGTCGCCGCTGGGCAAGCCGATCAATATTGCCGGGGGACAGTATGAAGTGGTGGGGGTGCTGGCGTCGAAAGGGAGCGGCATGGGGATGGGGCGCAACGACGACCTGCGGCTCATCATCCCGATCACGACGGCGCGGGCGGCGTTCCCGTATATGCGGGTCAGTACGGTGATTTCGGTGATCCCGGACGATCCCCGGCTGCTGGATGTGGCGGCAAGCGAGGCGGAGGGGTTGTTCAGGAACATTCGCAGGCTGTCGGCCACGGACGAGTCCGATTTCGCCGTCGAGCGGAGCGATTCGCTGGCCAATATGCTGAAAGAGAACTTGGCGACGGTTACGCTGGTGGCTTCGCTGGTGGGCTTGATTACTTTGCTGGGGGCGGCTGTCGGATTGATGAACATCATGCTGGTGTCGGTGAACGAGCGCACGCGGGAAATCGGGACGCGGATGGCGCTGGGGGCCAAGCCGCGGATGATCCGCGAGCAGTTCCTGTTCGAGTCGATCATCATCAGCCAGATGGGGGGCCTCTGCGGGATCGTGCTGGGGATCGTGTGCGGCAATCTGATCTCGGTGCTGACCGGCGGGGTGTTCGTAGTGCCGTGGATGTGGATCCTGATCGGGGTGGCGCTTTGTCTGGTGGTGGGCGTCGGCTCCGGCTACCTGCCTGCGCGCAAGGCGGCCTCGCTGGACCCGGTGGAGGCGTTGAGGTATGAATAAAGGTATGAACGGTCGGATGAAGATATTGCGCCGCTTGTGTTTGGTGCTGCTGCTCACTGGGGTATGCGTAGGTGCGCGGGCGGAAAAGCTCTCTGCGGACGGCCCTTATATTCGTTACCGGCCTGACGGGACGGCGCAGGTGATCCGGGTGACCGGGGATGGCGGCATC
>JAJBVQ010000051.1 GCA_020859745.1 Rikenellaceae bacterium | reverse complement strand
GCTTGAAAGTCCGCACCGAGTCCGCCGTCAGGTTGCGGGGCCGGATCGACTTGAACCCCCCGCCGAAACCGACCATCGACCCCTTCGGGTCGCCCACCGTCAGCCTCAACGCGATGTCCGGCACCATCCCGTAAGCCTGCGCCTCCCCTTCCGCACCCGCATACATCCCCAGCGCGCCCGTCAGCCGCACAAGGTCGCCCAGCCGCTGCGTAAAGCGTACCTGCGGGATGCGCGACAGCGGGTTGATCGGCGTGCCACAACCGTGGGCCACCGTGTTTGGGAAAATCTCCTCCGGCACCGCCAGGTTGTTCGTCTGGCCGACCAACAGCTGGCTCCGTTTCCAGTCCAGGCTGATGTAGGCGTGCCGCAGCCGCAGCACGCCCAGATTGTCCCCCGTGCCCATAAAGTCCGTCTCGACGAACGCCGTGGCCGTAGCCCCAAGAATATCGGCCGCCGTGGCTCCCACGCTCAACCGCGTGTTGGCCACGCCGAACCGCAGCGAGTTTTCCCGGTTGATATCCTCGCCGTACTTGTTATAGACCGGCGCCAGCGGGAAATAGTAAAAGATGCCGCCGTTCCGGGCCTTCGAGGCGTAACTGTCGGTGAAGACCTGCGCGTCGAGGCGGCCGCCGAACCTGAATTTCACGCGGGACTCTTTTTTCACGGTGTCCGCTTTTTCAGCCGATGCGGCGGCAACGCCTGCGGACAAAGCCGCCAAAATAAAAACGCAGAGGTATCGTTTCATATGCAGGATACAAAGAATGAGCTGCAAAAGTAATACTTTTGCGGGGACGGTGTCCTACGCATTTTTACCGTTTCCGTGCGGTACAAATACCTATTCCGGGCGCAAGGCCCCAAGCGACTGATATAAAAAACTATGGACTTTATATTGCATTCCGACTTCGCCCCCACCGGCGACCAACCCGAGGCCATTGCGCAGCTGACCCGTTCGCTGCAGGAGGGGACGCGGCACAACACCCTGTTGGGTGTGACGGGATCGGGCAAGACCTTCACGATGGCCAACGTCATCAAAAACATCGGTAAGCCCACCCTGATCCTGAGCCACAACAAGACCCTCGCGGCGCAGCTCTACGGCGAGTTCCGCGGCTTCTTTCCGGAGAACGCCGTCGAATATTTCGTCTCCTACTACGACTACTACCAACCCGAAGCCTACCTTCCGACTTCGGACACCTATATCGAAAAAGACCTCTCGATCAACGACGAGATCGAAAAACTGCGCCTGAGCACCACCAGTTCGCTCCTGTCGGGGCGGAACGACATCGTGGTGGTCAGCTCCGTGTCGTGCCTCTACGGGATCGGGAACCCGGAGGACTTCCACGCCAACACCATCGAGATCAAAAAGGGGCAGGATTTCCCGCGGCAAAAACTTTTATACCAGCTTGTCGACGGCCTCTACTCGCGCAACGACATCGAGTTCAGCCGCGGTACCTTCCGCGTGGCGGGCGACACGGTGGACGTGCATGTGGCCTACGGCGACAAGGCTTACCGCATCGTGCAGTGGGGCGACACAGTGGAGGAGATACACGCCATCGACCCGATTACCGGGCAACGGCTCTCGCAGCTCGACCGGGTGACCATCTATCCCGCGAATATCTTCGTCACCACGCGCGACCGGATCAATTCGGCGGTGGTTCAGATCCAGCACGACCTGTCGGCGCAATACGACTTCTTTATGCAGCGCGGCGAGGAACAGTACGCCAAGCGGCTGAAACAGCGGGTGGAATACGACCTCGAAATGATCAAGGAGCTGGGCTACTGCTCCGGGATCGAGAATTACTCGCGTTACTTCGACGGGCGGCTGCCGGGGACACGGCCCTTCTGCCTGCTGGACTATTTCCCGGACGATTTCCTGATTATCATAGACGAGAGCCACGTCACGATCCCGCAAATCCGGGCGATGTACGGCGGCGACAACGCGCGGAAGAAGAACCTGGTGGAGTACGGTTTCCGGCTCCCGGCGGCCATCGACAACCGGCCGCTGAAATTCGAGGAGTTCGAGGCGCTGGTGCCCCAGTCGGTCTATGTGAGCGCGACGCCGGCGGACTACGAGCTGAACAAGTCGGAGGGGGTGGTGGTCGAGCAGGTGATCCGCCCCACGGGGCTGCTGGATCCGGAGATCGAGATCCGCCCCACGGCGGACCAGATCGACAACCTGATCGGCGAGATCGAGCTGCGGGCGGAAAAAGACCAGCGGGTGCTGGTGACCACGCTCACCAAGCGGATGGCCGAGGAGCTGACCAAGTATTTCGAGAAGGTGGGGATCCGCTGCCGCTATATCCACTCGGACGTGGACACGCTGGAGCGGATCGAGATCATGGACGACCTGCGGGCTGGCCGGTTCGACGTGCTGGTGGGGGTCAACCTCCTGCGCGAGGGGCTGGATTTGCCGGAGGTGTCGCTGGTGGCGATCATGGATGCCGACAAGGAGGGTTTCCTGCGCTCCGCGCGGTCGCTGACGCAGACGGCGGGCAGGGCGGCAAGGCACCTGGAGGGGCGGGTGATTATGTACGCAGACAAGATCACGGACTCGATGCGCCAGACCATCGACGAAACGGAGCGACGGCGCGAAAAGCAGATGAATTACAACATCGAACACGGTATCACGCCGCAGGCGGTGCACAAAATGAGCAAATCGACCCTCGGCGAGGGTTCTCCGTTGGCGGCTTCGCTGCCGTCGGCGAAGGTGGCCGCAGCGGGGACCACGACGATCCAGCGGCCGTTCGGAACCGGTGCAGGGGGCGGCGGCGTGGTGTACGAT
>JAJBVQ010000150.1 GCA_020859745.1 Rikenellaceae bacterium | reverse complement strand
AGAACTTAACTACTTGCTCTCGGCCTGCGCGGCTCGCACAGCTCGCCGCCGACACAAGATGGCAGTCCTATTCGACGTTATGCAAAATAACCGATCGAATAAAAAATCCTATCTTTGTCCATTATGTCCACACCCTATCGGAACCGGCCCCGGCGGCCGCAAGCCAAGCGGAAGATGCCTCCCGTGCTCGTCCGCATATACGACACCATCCGCGGCAACGTATTGCTGCGGAACCTCGTCATGGCCCTGTGCTTGGGGATCATCCTCTACTTCGTCGTCAACCTGTGCCTCAATATCTACACCCGTCACGGGCAGAAATTCATCGTCCCGTCCATGATCGGGCACACCGTGTCCGAGGCGACCGGCATGGCTGCCAAAGGCGACCTGGTGCTCGAAGTGATCGACTCCCTGTACATGCCCAAGCAGAAGCCCGGCATGATCCTCGACCAGAGCCCCAAGCCCGGGATGGGCGTCAAGTCGGGACGGCGCGTGTTCCTCACCGTCAACGCATCCCGGCCCCGGACAGACATCATACCTTATGTCACGGGATACTCGTTGCGGCAGGCCAAGAACATGCTTGAGACCAAAGGCTTCGAGATCGAGAAACTCGTTTACCGATCCGACATGGCCACCAACAACGTGCTCGACGAACTCTACAAAGGCAAATCCGTCACCCAGGGTTCCCGTACCGAGGCCGAATTAGGCTCCGGGATCACGCTGGTCGTGGGCGTGAACCACTCCTCACCCCTGCCCCGGATACCGAAAGTGATCGGGCTGACCCTGCGCGAAGCCAAGAGCAGGCTTTGGGAAGTGGGGCTGAACGTCGGGAACGTCAGGTACGACTCCGGCATCGACGGCCCCGACAGGGAGGATGCCCGGGTTTACCGGCAGGAGCCGAACCAGCAGAGCCGCACCGACTACGGGGGGAATATCTCGCTGTGGCTGACCCTCGACGCGCAGAAGATCGCTTCGTCAGCCAAAAGCTCCGATGCCGCGGCGCGGAGATATGCCGTGGACGAAGAGGAGGAATCCGACGCTATGCTGGAGGAGGGCGCCGATGAACTCTAACCATCCCGAATCCTACACCGCTCCCGACCTGCCCGCAGACGATTCCGAAGAGGGGGGCGACGAGCTTTTCGAACACTTCAACGTTACCGCCGACCGCGGGCAGGGGATGCTGCGGCTCGACAAATTCCTGGCCACGCGGCTCGAAAACACCTCCCGGAACCGGATACAGGCGGCTGCCGACGCCGGGAACATCCTCGTCAACGGCAAAGCCGCGAAATCCAGCTACAAAGTAAAACCCCTCGACCAGATCTCCATCGTGCTGCGCTACCCCCCGCGCGAACTGGAGATCATCGCTGAGGATATACCCCTGAACATCGTTTACGAGGACGACGACCTGATCGTCGTCAACAAGGAAGCGGGCATGGTGGTGCATCCCGGGCACGGCAACTACACCGGCACTCTGGTGAACGCCCTGACCTACCATTTGCAGGGGTTGCCGCTGTTCGAGGCCGGGGATATGCGCGCCGGGCTGGTGCACCGGATCGACAAGAACACCTCCGGCCTCTTGGTGGTGGCGAAAAACGAGCGGACGCACGCCTTCCTGGCGCGGCAGTTCTACGACCACTCGATCAAGCGTATTTATCATGCTCTGGTATGGGGCAACTTCGACGAGGACGAAGGGACTATCGTGGGGAACATCGCCCGCAGCACGAGCGACCGGATGCGGATGGCCGTTTACCCGCCGGACGGGCCGGTGGGCAAGCATGCCGTGACCCACTACCGGGTGCTGAAGCGGCTGGGGTATGTGACGCTGGTGGAGTGTAAACTCGAAACCGGGCGCACGCACCAGATCCGGGTACACATGGAGTCGATCGGCCACCCGCTGTTCAACGACGAGCGTTACGGCGGCGACCGGATACTCAAGGGGACGACGTTCAGCAAGTATAAACAGTTCGTCGAGAATTGTTTCGCCCTGATGCCGCGGCACGGGCTTCATGCTCTAAGCCTGGGCTTCGTGCATCCCGCGAGCAAGGAGGAGGTCTATTTCGAATCGGAATACCCGGCGGACTTCGCGACCTGCCTTTCTAAGTGGGAGGGCTATACGGCCTCCCGGGGCGAGATCGAAGACAACGGCTGACCCGCTTGCGCCCTGCGCTGTTTTTCCGGCCGGAAATTTCGGGAATCGCAAAAAATCCTTAACTTTATCCGAGATTAATCACACTTCAATAAAATCCTTATGGGACAAAGAACTTTCACCATCATAAAACCCGACTCGGTAGGCGGGAACCATATCGGTGAGATCCTGACCATGATCGAGAAGGCGGGCTTCCGCATCATCGCCCTCAAGATGACCTACCTGAGCCGCTCGGATGCCGAGAAATTCTACTATGTGCACAAGGGGCGGCCGTTCTACCGCAACCTCTATCTCTTTATGACTTCGGGACCGATCGTGGCGGCGGTGCTGGAAAAGGAGGACTCGCAGGATGCGGTGGCGGAGTTCCGCGAGCTGATCGGCAAGACAAACCCGGAGCTGGCGGCGGAAGGCACTATCCGCAAGAAGTTCGCGGCTTCCAAAACCCGGAACGCGATCCATGCCTCGGACAGCGACGAGAATGCGGCCTGGGAGGCGGCGTTCTTCTTCCCGGACAAGGAGATCATCGATACGAAGTATTCTCTTCCGCTGCCGGAAGACGTGATCGACAGCGACTAACCCTGCCGCTAACTTTTACGCCGTTCCTCACCGAACGGCGTTTTTTAAATCGTTCGTTTTATAACTACCCCTGGAG
>JAJBVQ010000114.1 GCA_020859745.1 Rikenellaceae bacterium | reverse complement strand
TCAAAAGTTCTTTGGGTCCCTTTCTTTCAAGAAAGGGACGGTTGCCTGCGGGTAGGTACTAAAACGAACGATTAAAATTAACGGACAAGAATCGCGCCGGATTGCGATGATGATAGAATGTTAATAAAATTCCGGGTACCCTGCCTTCCGTGACCGAATAAAGATCCATCTTTGTTAGCGGTAAACGGTTCCGACCCCGGTTTCAAACGCCGGCAGTAGGATTAAAAGGGAACCCTGTGGGAATCAGGGACTATCCCCGTAGCTGTAAGTTCCATTATAAAGGGGCGTGCAATCTCAACTGAAAGCACCCAGCCACTGCGCGAAAATTTCGCGCGGGAAGGCCGCACCGCCTCGGAACGAGTCAGAAGACCTGCCGTACCGCCGCATAACGACCGTAGCTTTCGGGAGAAAAGCCGGAGACCTGTCGCCCTGCCGCGAAAAACGCAGGGCACGTTTCACATCCATCCCCGCAAGCTGCCATTGCAAACCTTTTAACACCTTTCAAAAGATGAACGGCAGCATTACACCCATCCAGATCATCAAGCGCGACGGCACCGTCGTGGCTTTCCAACCCGAAAAGATCGAACAAGCCATCTTCAAAGCCATGCGCGCCGTCGAAGCCCCCGACCGCAAATCCGCCCACGGCCTTGCCGACGAAGTTGTCCGCAAGCTCGCCGACGACCACCGCGGCCAGATCCCCACCGTCGAGCAGGTGCAGGACACCGTCGAGCACGTCCTCTTCAACCACGGCTACTTCGCCCTGGTTAAAGCCTACCTCCTCTACCGCAAACAGCACGAACAGCTGCGCAGCTCCAAAGAGCTGCTCTCGAACCTCGACGTGATCGACGACTACCTCGCGATGGCCGACTGGCGCATCAAGGAGAGCGCCAACTCCGCCTACTCTTTACAGGGGCTGAACCAGCATATCTCCACCATGATCACAGCTCAATACTGGCTGAGCCGCCTCTACCCCGACAGCATTGCCGAGGCCCACAAAAGCGGGGCGCTGCATATCCACGACCTCGGCTTTCTGAGCGTCTACTGTGTCGGCTGGGACTTGAAAGACCTCCTCTTGACCGGCTTCCGCGGCGTTGAGGGCAAAGCGCAAAGCTCGCCCGCCAAGCACTTCCGCACCGCACTGGGGCAGGTGGTCAACTTCTTCTACACCATGCAGGGCGAAGCCGCCGGGGCGCAGGCCTTCGCCAACTTCGACACTTTCCTCGCTCCTTATATCAGGTACGACAACCTCGACTACGAACAGGTGAAACAGTGTTTGCAGGAGTTCCTGTTCAACCTGAATGTGCCGACGCGCGTGGGGTTCCAGACCCCCTTCACCAACATCACGATGGACCTCGTGGTGCCTGATTTCCTCAAAAACGAACCGGTGGTGTGGGGCGGTAAGGTGCTGACCGAAACCTACGCCGGTTTCCAGCCGGAGATCACCCTCCTGAACCGCGCTTTCGCCGAGGTGATGTGTCAGGGCGACGCTTCCGGAAGCCTCTTCTCGTTTCCGATCCCGACCTATAATATCACGCCCGACTTTGACTGGACGAACCCCGACTACGAGGGTATCTGGGAGATGACAGCCAAGTACGGCATCCCGTACTTCTCGAACTTCGTCAATTCGGACATGAAGCCGGACGACGTGCGGAGCATGTGCTGCCGCCTGAGGCTCGACAAACGCGAGCTGATGAAGCGCGGCGGGGGCCTCTTCGCGGCCAATCCGCTGACCGGCTCGGTGGGCGTGGTGACGGTCAACCTGCCGCGGCTGGGCTACGAGTCGTCGTCCGAGGAGAACTTCTTCCAACGTTTGAGGCACCTGATGGAGCTGTCGAAACAGAGTCTGGAGATCAAACGCAAGGTGATCGAGCAGTACACGGCCAAAGGGCTCTACCCCTATTCGAAATTCTACCTCCGGCACGTCCATGAGCGGTTCGGGTGCTACTGGAAGAACCACTTCTCGACCATCGGCATCAATGGCATGAACGAGTGCTGCCTGAATTTCCTCGGCGTGCCGCTTGCCAGCGCTGACGGGATGGCTTTCTCGAAAAAGGTGATGAATTTCATGCGTGACATCCTGACGGAGTTCCAGGACGAAACGGGCAACATCTACAACCTCGAAGCGACGCCGGCCGAAAGCACGGCCTACCGTTTCGCCAAGATCGACACGGCGCAGTACCCGGACATCATCGTGGCCAACCACGAGCAGTTCAAGGAGGGGGCGAAGCCGTACTACACCAATTCGACCCACCTGCCGGTGGGTTTCACGGACGACCTGTTCGAGGCGCTGGAGATGCAGGACGAGCTGCAAACGCTCTACACGGGCGGTACGGTGTTCCACGTCTTCACGGGCGAGGGGGCCATGACGGCGGAGGCGGCCAAGTGCATGGTGAGGCGGGTGACGGACAATTTCCGGCTGCCGTATATCACCCTGTCGCCTTCATTCAGCGTCTGCCCGTCGCACGGTTACCTGGCGGGCGAGCATTTCACCTGCCCGAAGTGCGGGGCCAAGTCGGAGGTTTACAGCCGCATCGTGGGCTATATGCGCCCGGTGAGCCAGTGGAACGACGGCAAGCGGGAGGAGTTCGCGGCGCGGAAGCTGTTCGACCGGAGCGTGTTGAACGGGGTACCTGAACGCTGCGCGGCATGCGAATAGGGGGTTTCCTGAAGCAGAGCCTGATCGACTGGGACGGGAAGCTCGCGGCGGTGGTCTTCACCAAGGGTTGCAATTTCCGGTGCGGCTACTGCCACAACCCGTCGCTGGTGGTGCCGGAGTTGCTGAACACGACGCCGGATGTGCCGCAGGAGG
>JAJBVQ010000072.1 GCA_020859745.1 Rikenellaceae bacterium | reverse complement strand
CCACGGCGTTCATCGGCGATGCTCCGCCCACAGGGCAGTAGAGCGATGAAATATCCTCGTTTTTGACCAGCGCTTCGGCCATCCCCCGGCAGCCCGGAAAACCGCAGCCGCCGCAGTTGGCGCCCGGCAGCCTGGCTTCGGTCTCGTCGATCCGCGGGTCTTCGTAGACCTTGAATTTCTGCGCAATGAAGTAGAGCACGACGGCTGCAACGAGCCCCAGCCCCAGCAGGATTGCGATGGTGTAAATCAACGTTTCGTTCATTATGCTTCGATTTCTTTTTCGATTTCGATGGTGAGTTGACGGTTGATGCGTCCCCGCAGGAGGCGGACGACGACGAAGTAGAGTCCCAGTATCCCTAAAGTCAGCACGGCCGCCGTCGTCTCTTTGACGTTCGCCGCCTGTAAAACGAGCAGGGCCGCCACGATCAGGAAAACGGGTACCAGATAGGCGATCACCACCGCCTTGAGGCCCGAAGAACGGCGCATGACCAAAGTGACCTGTTCGCCGACGCGGTATCCCTGTCCGTCATTGACCAGGGTCATCCGCTTGCCCTGCCCGCCCCCATCGCTGCACACGCTCTTGGCCTTGCACGCCGCGCACGCTTCCGGGCGGCACACTTCGACCTCGATCTCCGAGGCGTCGGCACGGATGACCGTGGCGCTCTGGCGAATGGTTCCTTTATATCGAGTCATAGCTTAAGAGGCGGTTCGGGTTGCGGCCACAAAAGTAGCAAAAAATTCCCGGATTCGTACCTCGTTTTAATGTCGGATATGAAAAGTTCCGGAACCGGTATATTCGCTGCGATTTCCGCTCGTTTTCCGGTGAAAAATATCTATTTTTACACCTCCAATCAGTTTAGAATACCATGAACAAAGAGTGTGACTTTCTGGTGATCGGTTCCGGCATCGCGGGGCTGAGCTACGCCCTGAAGGTGGCCGACCGCGGCCGGGTGATTCTGGTGACCAAGAGCCGCCTGGACGACACCAATACATACCACGCGCAGGGCGGTATCGCCAGCGTGACGTACGAACCGGACGATTTCGAGCAGCATATAGAGGACACGATGGTCTGCGGGTCGCAGAAGAATAACCGGGAGGTGGTCGAGCTGGTAGTGCGGAATGCGCCCGTGCAGATCAAACAGCTGATCGAATGGGGCGTCGATTTCGACCGTACGACTGACGGAGACAAGTATGAGCTGGCGCGCGAGGGGGGGCACACGCAGTACCGCATCCTGCACCATAAGGATTATACCGGGGCCGAGATCGAGAACCGGCTGGTGGACCGGGTAAGGGAGCATCCGAATATCGAGATACTGGAGCGCCATTTCGCGGTCGACCTGCTGACCCAGCACCATCTGGGGAAACTGGTCAAGCGATCTATACCCGGAACGGAGTGCTACGGGGCGTACGTACTGGAACTCGACAGCAAAGATGTCTTTACCGTGCGGGCCAAGGTGACGGTGCTGGCCACGGGCGGGACGGGAAATGTCTACCACACGACGACCAATCCGGCGGGGGCGACCGGGGACGGCATCGCGCTGGTGCATCGGGCCAAAGGGATCATCGAGAACATGGAGTTCATCCAGTTCCACCCTACTTCGCTCTACAATCCGGGTGAGCGGCCGTCATTCCTGATCTCGGAGGCGATCCGCGGGTTCGGGGCGATCCTGCGGACGCAGGACGGCAAGGAGTTCATGCAGAAATACCATCCGATGGGTTCGCTGGCGCCGCGCGACGTGGTGGCGCGGAGCATCGACCACGAGCTGAAAACGCGCGGGGAGGACTATGTCTATCTGGATGTGACGCACAAGGATCCGGAGCTGACGCGCGACCATTTCCCGAATATCAATAAGAAGTGTCTTTCGATCGGGATCGACATTACGAAAGATTTCATTCCGGTGGTTCCCGCGGCGCATTACTGCTGCGGCGGCGTGAAGGTGGACATGAACGGGGAGACTTCCATCAAACGACTGTATGCCATCGGCGAGACGGCCTCGACGGGGCTGCACGGGGCGAACCGGCTGGCTTCCAATTCGCTGATCGAGGCGGTGGTCTATGCGGAACAGGCGGCGCGGCACTCCTTGTCGGTGATTGACGGCCTGACCTGGCAGGAGGGGCTTCCGGACTGGGACTACAAGGGGACTTCGCATCCGGAGGAGATGGTGCTCATCACGCAGAGCCTCAAGGAGGTGCAGCAGATCATGTCGAATTACGTGGGGATCGTGCGGTCGAATATCCGGCTGGAGCGGGCGATGCACCGCTTGCAGATCATCTACGAGGAGACGGAGCATTTGTACAAACGTTCGACGCTTTCCAAGAACCTGTGCGAGCTGCGGAACATGATCGCGGTGGGATACCTGATCATCAAGCAGGCGCAGCAGATGAAGGAGAGCGTGGGGCTGCACTTTTCGCTGGACTATCCGATGCTGTCGCAGTTCTGAAGGGGCCGGTTATTCCGTTCGTGGGTTTTTACAACGACAGCGGGTCGCCTTTTCCAAAATGGGAAAGGCGACCCGCGCGTTTTTTGTGGTTCTTAAAGAAGGAACTGACGGTTAGTTGAATACCATCCAAAGTGAAAGGCCTTCCGCGTATGTTTTTATCTTTTTGAACGTTTTGGCCTGGAAATCATATACGCAGAGTATAGTTTGCGTATTTTCGCTTTCGAGATCTTTCCAAATGACACTATAGCTGCTGTTCGTAGCGGCATCGTAATACCAGGGACTTTCGAAACTGAAGCCATCGTCGCCCGCGAGAGTGGCGTTTCCAATCGAAGTCCCAGCGGTCAGGGTTTCCGCGTCGATTATCCGGAAATCTACCCCCATGTAATCTCTGCTGTATTCGGTCCCGCAGATCTTTCCGTTCATCGGAAACAGATTCAAATCGCCCCCGTTACCCACTATGTCTCCGGAGACGATTTTTTTGCCGGCAAGATCCATTTTTATCAATTGATAACGTTCTCCGTTCCAAACCGGAATGAGCAAGCCTTTCGAGATCGGATCGTACACCGGGGGTACATCGTCGCCGTCCATGCCTACCCCTGCGGAGTTCGGGACGCTCAATGCTTTGTTCAAAGACTGGGGATCGATTACCGTTGTCTGTGCCGCCGTATTCGGGTCGATGGCAACCAATGAATAGAATACTTCGTCGTCGTTGTTTTTCGTCTCGATCACAGCATGCAACTGACGTTTGATCATGCACAGATGGTAAAAGGTTTTTTCCTTGTTATCTTTTAGTGAGCCGATTTTATCGAGGGTCTTGTTCTTCGAGTCCGCACGATATAATTCGACGTGACGGCGGGAGTCGTCGTCTCCGTACCATTTATAGAAGAATATCAAGTCATTGACCGGATCTACTACCGGAGAACCCCAGCCATTGTTTTCTTCCGTCGGCAACAAAACGATTTCGGTCGGTTCGCCCGTGGTTTTGTCGATTTCCCACAGGATTCCCGTTGTTTCCCGATCGACTGTACCGAATCCGTACAACTTGGCGGAGATTTCGGCGACGGTGATTTTACCGAGGGTCATTTCGGCGTCGCTGCGTTTGAGGATGATCGTGTTTTCTCCTGCCGGCAGCCCTTCGGGCGTCATGAAAGTGATTTCGGTCGGGGTCTGTTCGACGATAGTCGCTTGTATGTCCTGTGCAACGGCTTTGGTCGGGGTACGGAACCAAATTTGGTCGGAGGCTGTGAAGCCGGAACCGGTGACGGTAATGGTTTCTCCGGGGACGAAATCCTCGGTGGCCGGCGGCAATGTGGGGTTGGTGACCAACGGCGGCTGGGGATTTCCTTTGTCGTTGCAGCCGGTCAGGGCCAAAAGGCCCAGGCTTAGGATGACCAATAATTTTTTCATGGTGTTTTTGTTTGTTAGGTGAATAAAAGTTTGGTTATCTCTTACAAACAAAAAGCGTGGGCTTTGAACTGTTACTTGTTTCTGAGGTATCGCCAAACACCTTGCAACCAAATAAAGTAAAGCCCACGTGTCACCACGTGAGCGTTACGGCTTTACTCTCGGTTGCTTCTTTGAAATTTGGCGATTTTCAGAAACAAGAATAAAAGCTAACGCTTTCTATGTATGTAATTCGGAATTAGTGGTTTATGTCATGTCGTGCATTTTTATGTACGGTAAAGATACGAAAATATTTCTTTAGCTGAAGCCTGCGGGGCATGCTTGCAGGCCTCCGCTGCGGGAGGCTTCGGCCTGTCCCGCTGTCGCGGAGGTTATATCCGGTGGATCGTGAAAAGAACCGGGGCTGTCGCGAATTTATTTTGCGACAGCCCCGGATAGTATTAAAAAGCAAGGGGTATAAGCCGGGTTCTGTACTTTTCCCGGAGGCATTCGCGAATGCGCTTACCCGGATGAAAAGCCTCTGCCATTTATCCAGCCCGGCGGTTACCCGCCGGATCGTCAGCAACCTACCCCCCGACTCGGACGGGCCGTCCTTCAGAAGCGCGCATGAAAATCAGTTTCCCTGTGCATTTCAGCATCGGTGTACATGGTCTTGCAACCCGCAGTCCGTACGGCTGCCGGCATTGCTGCCGGCACCGGTGGGCTCTTACCCCACCTTTTCACCCTTGCCTGGCCGGTTTCGCGAAAGAAACGCGCGGCTTCGGCGGTCGTTCTCTGTTACGGATGCACGAGCTTACGCCCGTCTGGCAGTTTCACCAGTGCGTTGCCCTGCGTTGCCCGGACTTTCCTCCCCTTCCGGTTCACCGCAAGCGGTGCCGGAAGCAGCGGCAGAGCCCCCTTGCTTGTTGTATGGTTCTATTCTTGTGCTTTCGGGCCGCCCGCTCCGGGGCTGGCCCGGCGATACTGCGTATCGCGGTGTCTACATTTATTCCCGCTTTCTCACAACCGGCCGGTTGTAACACCCCGTCCCGGCCATCTCTTCGGCAAACGTCTCCGGCCCCGCTTCCCGTATGCGGTCGATGCATCCGAAGCGATCGGAGCGGAAAATCAGCCCGAACACTTTGCCCATGAAATTGTTGAACTTACCGCACTCCCTGAGTGTTTTCGGCGCGGTTCCGCCGTATTCCCGGCATTCCGCGCAGGAGATATACCCCTGTGCCTGCACGCAACTGCGCAATTTGCACCACTTTTCCGCTTTCCGGTTTTCCCGGCAGCCCGGGCATTTCGCCTTGACGAAAGCGCGGCACGTCCCGCAGTAGAGTCCGCAGGCGGCGATCAGGTTTTTATCCGCTCGATATTCCATTTGTCGTTGATGTTTTATTTAAGGAATACCATAACGGCCCCGTAACCGTACTCCGCGAACGAAGCGTCCTGGTACCGGAGTTTCGGGTAATTCCGTTTCAGCAGTTTTTCGATCTCGTAACGCAGCTTGCCTTTCCCCACCCCGTGGATAAAGACCATCCGTTTCAGAGGAACAGAACTCCCGCTCTTCACCGCCCCCTCCAAAGCCACGGTAAACCGGGCCAGTTGGGCCTGTAATATTTCGCCCGGCGTAAGATTTTCCGTGGAGTCGAGGATCGCGTCGGCGTGCAGATCGACTACCTCTTCGTCTTTGGTAGATCGCTTGTGCGGGACAGGATTTGCTTTCGGGGAAGGTGTAGGAATAACCGGCGCGGCAGTGTCGGCGAGTTCGTCCGAGGATGCCAGCGTGAATTCCAAAGCCGGGGCATCGAAATAGTCGTTGTCGGTGAAGCTGGAAGCCCGTACGAATTTCAGCGGGTGCAATTCCAGGTCGAAAGCCTCCACGGCCCGCGGCACGAACGCCGTAGGCTTGTAAGGTAAAAGGCTGATATGTAAAGTTGAGATTTCCGCCAGTTCCGCCCGGCGGTAGAGTTTGATCTTCTGTTTGGAATCGGCGGCCAGCGTCCCGCTGTCGATTGTCCGCACGAAATCGCCGCGCTGTTCGCGCCGGGCGATGTTGTAAAATAAGGTGTAGCTGCTGTCGTTCACCAGCCACGCTTCCAGGTCGGCGTTCTCGGCCGGTTTGCCGGAGTCCGGCACCGGGACGAAAAGCATCTTGACCAGATAATCGGTCACCTCCCACGGCGCTTTTTCAACCGGGGCCGGGGTGCGGTCAACCTGTTCTTCCGCAGTTTTGGTGTATGATTTCCGGAGCTTGCCGAGGTCTATCGGTTCGTCGTCCTCGTAATCGTCGGCCAGCGATACGCGGCCGTAATTGTTGAGCCCCCGCACGGTAGCCTTCTGTTTTTTCTGCGTGCCGTCGGCACCTGTTCCCGCATGGCTCCCGGAAGGCTTCGGGTCAGAAGGGCCGATCCTGACGATGGCTGCATTCTCGGCCTCGATCTCCACCTCGACTATATCGCTGATGAGTGCCGGGATCTCGAAACCGTCCTCCACTTCGACGTAGGCCATGTTCCCTTTGATGGAACGCACAATACCCACGCCGGTGTCGGAAACGAATTTCACCCGGCTGCCTGCTTTAATCATATATTATCTCTAAATTTGTACAAATTTAACGGTTTTTGATGGATAAGGCAATAGATATTTCGGAATTCGACTATCCGCTGCCGGACGAGCGTATCGCCCGGTTTCCGCTGGACGACCGGGCTGGGTCCAAACTCTTGCTGTATCGCGACGGGACGATTGGCGAGAGTGTGTTCCGGAATGTGGCGGAGTATTTGCCGGAGGGGACGCTGGTGGTGTTCAACAATACGAAGGTGATCCGGGCGCGGCTGCTGTTCCATAAAGCGACCGGGGCCAGGATCGAGATTTTCTGCCTCGAACCGCACGAGCCGGCCGATTACGAGCGGGCTTTTGCGGTGACGGGTTCTTGTACGTGGCACTGTATCGTGGGCAATTCCAAAAAGTGGAAAGAGGGGGCGCTGGCGATTGAATATGACGGCGGTACGCTCTCGGCCGAGCGTGTGACCGGACAGTCGGCAGGGGATATTATTCGCTTCCGTTGGAGTTCGGGGCATACGTTCGGGCAGCTTTTGGAACTGCTGGGGCGCACGCCGATACCGCCCTACCTGTGCCGCGAAAGTGAGGAGATCGACACGGTGCGATACCAGACGGTCTATTCCAAATGGGAAGGCTCGGTGGCGGCGCCGACGGCGGGACTGCATTTTACGCCGGAAATATTGGCCGAATTACCTTTAAAAGGATTCGATACGGCCGAAGTGACGCTCCATGTCGGGGCGGGGACTTTTTTGCCGGTCAAGGAGAAGGATGCGCGGGATCACCGCATGCACACGGAGTTTTTTCAGGTGGATCTGGCGACGCTCGACAAGCTGGCGGCTTCCGTGAAGTCGGGGATTATTGCGGTGGGGACCACTTCGGTGCGGACGTTGGAATCTCTGGCGGTGCTGGGCGAGCGGGTTATCCTGCACGGCGATGCCGAACCAGAGCGCGTTGTCGGGCAGTGGGAGGCCTACACCAATGGAACGACGGAGGAGAATGCCGCTGCGCCGCTGGCGGCGCTGGCCGGGTGGATGCGTTCCCGGCAGATGACGCAGCTGCATGCGGCGACCGAGATTATGATTACGCCGGGTTACCGTTGGCGGACGGTGCGGGGCCTGATCACTAATTTCCACCAACCGCAAAGCACGCTCCTTTTGTTGATCTCGGCCCTTGTCGGGGAGCGGTGGCGCGAGATTTATTCATACGCTTTGGGGCACGGTTTCCGTTTCCTGAGTTACGGCGACTCGTCGCTGCTGGTGCCTTAAACCGGCCGGCAGGATGATTGCGGGCCGCCGCCACCGGGCGAGGCCGCTTTGCGGCCTTGGCGGAGGCCCGGCGATTCTGCGAACCGCATGAACGATATTTTACGAACGGACTATGCCCGATACTAATCATACTAATCGTTTTCTGCCTACCTCGGCCAAGGAGGTTGCTGCGCGTGGATGGGAGGAGCTGGATGTGATCCTGTTTTCCGGGGATGCCTATGTCGACCATCCCTCGTTCGGCGCGGCGGTGATCGGGCGGCTGCTGGAGGCCGAAGGGTACCGGGTGGCGATCGTGCCGCAGCCGAACTGGCGGGACGACTTGCGGGATTTTAAGAAATTGGGGAAGCCGCGCCTCTTTTTCGGGGTGACGGCGGGGGCGATGGATTCGATGGTGAACCATTATACGGCTACGCGGCGGCTGCGGTCGGACGATGCCTACACGCCGGGCGGCCGGGCGGGACAGAGGCCGGACTACCCTACTGTCGTTTACACGCAAATTTTGAAACGGCTCTATCCGGGCGTTCCCGTGATCGTCGGAGGGATCGAGGCGTCGCTCCGGCGGCTGACGCATTACGACTATTGGCAGGAGCGGCTGCGGCCGTCGTTTCTGGTCGAGAGCGGAGCCGATCTGCTGACCTACGGGATGGGCGACCGGGTGATCGTCGAGATTGCCAAGACGCTGCACAATGGGTTCAACCTGAAACGGTTGTCGAAATTGGGGCAGGTTGTCTACCTTTCCGATACGGCGCCGGAAGGGGCGTTGGTGTTGCATTCGTACGAGGATTGCGTGAAAAGCCCGGAGAAATTCGGTGAGAATTTCACAAAGATCGAAACCGAGTCGAACCGCGTGGAGGCTTCGGTGATGGCCGAAAAAACGGGGGATAAGTATGTGGTGGTGAACCCTCCTTATCCTTATCTGACGGAGGCGGAGATCGACCGGAGTTTCGACCTGCCTTATACCCGGCTGCCCCACCCGCGATATAACGGTAAGGGGCCGATCAGCGCTTACGAGATGATCAAGCACTCGGTGAATATGCACCGGGGCTGTTTCGGGGGGTGCAGTTTCTGCACGATCTCGGCACACCAGGGGAAATTCATCTCTTCGCGGAGCGAGGGGTCGATTTTGCGGGAGGTGGAACGGATTACGCAAATGGCTGATTTCAAGGGGAATTTGTCGGATATTGGCGGCCCGTCGGCCAATATGTACCGGATGGGCGGGAAGAACAGGGCTGTGTGCGCCAAGTGCAGCCGGCCGTCTTGCATATTCCCGAAAGTTTGTCCAAATTTGGACAATGACCACCGGCCGCTCCTGGAACTGTACCGGAAAATACGGAATATCAAGGGTATAAAGCACGCCTATATCGGGAGCGGGATCCGGTACGATATGTTCGACGATTCGCCTTATTTGGACGAGGTGGTGAAGCACCATACCAGCGGACGGCTCAAGGTGGCGCCGGAGCATACTTCGGACAAGGTATTGAATCTGATGCGGAAACCGTCGTTCTCGCTGTTCGAGGGGCTGAATAAACGGTTTCGGGGGATTTGCGAGCGGGAAGGGTTGCCGTATCAGTTGATCCCTTACTTTATATCGAGCCATCCGGGGTGTACCGAGGGCGATATGAAAGAGTTGGCGGAGATCACCAAGCGGCTTAACTTTCGGTTGGAGCAGGTGCAGGATTTGACGCCCACGCCGATGACGCTCAGCTCGGTGATGTTCTACACGGGAATGAACCCTTACACGGGGGAGAAGTTATATGTGGCTCGCACGCGCGAGGAGAAGGAACGGCAGAAAGCGCACTTTTTCTGGTATAAGAAACCCGGCGGGATCACGGCCGGGCGTGGTGTGCAGGCCAAACAACAGAAACGACACGAAAGACCATGGCAGAATACAAACAAGACCCGGAAGCCAAAAAGATAGCGACCCGGCGCAAGACTACGGAATCTATTTCGGCGGTTAGCCAGCAAATGGGGGTAATGCCGCCGCAGGCCGTCGAGCTTGAAGAGGCGGTATTGGGGGCGTTGATGCTGGAAAAGCATGCGATCCTGGGTATTCAGGAGATACTGGTGCCGGAATCGTTCTACCGCGAGGCGCACCAGATCATCTATCAGGCTATCCTCGACCTTTCGGCGCGGATCGAGCCGATCGACCTCTATACCGTGGGGCAGCAGCTCCAGAAGAAGGGACAGTTGGCTTTGGTCGGGGGGCCGGCCTATCTGGCGGAGCTGACGCAGAAAGTCGGGTCGGCGGCGCACCTGGAGTTTCATGCCAAGATCGTGGCGCAGAAGTATGTTCAGCGACAGCTGATCTCGGCCTCGACGGAGATCCAGAAGCAGTCGTTCGACGACTCGATGGACGTTGAGGAGCTGATCAATCAGGCGGAACAGGCGATTTTCGTCATTGCCGAGGGGAATATCCGGCGCGACGTGCAGAGTGCCCGCGACATTGTAAGCAAGGCGATCCAGAAGATCGAGGAGGCGTCGCAGAAGCCGGACGGCCTGAGCGGGATTCCGAGCGGCTTTGCCGATCTGGACCGTTTGACGCTGGGCTGGCAGCCGTCCGACCTGGTGATCATCGCGGCGCGGCCGGCAATGGGTAAAACGGCTTTTGTGCTGACCATGGCCCGAAATATTTCGGTGGACTACCAGAAGGCCGTGGCGGTGTTCTCTCTGGAAATGAGCGCGGTGCAGCTGATGACGCGTCTGATTATCGGGGAGTCGGGCCTCGATTCGCACAATATCAAGAACGGGCGGCTTTCGCCGGACGAATGGAAACACCTCGAAACGTCGATCAAGCCGCTGGCGGCGGCCCAGATGTTTATCGACGACACCCCTGCCCTCTCGATTTACGAATTTCGTTCGAAGGTGCGGCGGCTCAAGGCGCAACACAATATCGAACTGGTGATTATCGACTACCTCCAGCTGATGACGGTCGGGACGACGGACAACCGGGGCAACCGCGAGCAGGAGGTGGCCCAGATTTCGCGGACGCTCAAGGCTATCGCCAAGGAGCTGGATGTGCCGATATTGGCCTTGTCGCAGTTGAGCCGTAACGTGGAGGCGCGCGGGGGTACCAAGCGGCCGCAGCTGTCGGACCTTCGTGAGTCGGGAGCTATCGAGCAGGATGCCGATATCGTGGCGTTCATCCACCGGCCGGAATACTACGGCATGACGATGGACGAGGATGGGCAGCCGACGCAGGGGCTGGCGGAAATTATCGTGGCCAAGCACCGTAACGGGGCGGTGGACACGATCAAGTTGCGGTTCCGCAGCGAGCAGGCCAAGTTTGTGGACTGGGACGATACGGGCTTCGGCGGGATCGCTTCGGGGGATGCGGGCGGATACAGCACCATCGTTTCCAGCGGTTTCGACAGCGATTTCGATGCTTCGGGGCGCGTGGCCACCGATGGCGGCGTACAGGGACCGTTCGGGCCTGCCGGGGGTGGATCCGGCGGGTTCGACGGCGAACCGCCGTTTTAATTTCGTTTTTTAGAGGGTACGGCATTAGACCTGCAATTAAAGGTTGAGAGCGAGGAGCCCGGATGTCTGCCCGCTCCGTGCGCCGAAGGCGCAGGGGGAGACGGAGCGGGCGGCAACTTCTTGGTGTTTCCGGCGACGGGGATGCAATAAAAACCCTTATGGCGCAAACCACCGAAATAATTTGAAAATGTTAACCTAAACCATACTTATGAAAAGAATCATTCTACTCTTATCGGCTTTTTTATGTGTCGTGAGTTGCTCCGGCGGCCGTAAGGCGGAGAATATCGTTATTATACCGGCCCCCGTGCGGATGGAACAGGGAACGGGTAGTTTCAAACTGGACAAATCTACGGTCCTGGCTTATCCGGCGGGGGATTCGGTGCTGGCCCGTGCGGGTGGGATGATCGCCGAAACTTTGGGCGCGACCGTCGGAACGAAGCTGAAACTTTCCACCGATGAACTGGCCCGTTCGATCGTGCTGGAACGCCCGGAGGCTTCTGCTCAGTTGAAGCCGGAAGGCTATCTGCTGACCGTTACGCCGGAACGGGTGACGGTCGTCGCCAATGACTATAACGGGGCTTTCTACGCTTTGCAGACCCTGTTGCAACTGCTGCCGGCGGATGTGTACAGCGGCAAGGATAACGGGGCGGAGGCTTACGAATTGCCGGCAGTGACCATCGAGGATTATCCCCGTTTCGGCTGGCGCGGCATGCATCTGGACGTGAGCCGCCACTTTTTCCCGGTCGAGTTCGTCAAGCGGTATATCGACCTGCTGGCGATGCACAAGTTCAACCGTTTCCACTGGCATCTGACCGACGATCAGGGGTGGCGGCTGGAGATCAAGAAATATCCGCTGCTGACGGAAAAGTCGGCTTGGCGCGTGGATCGCGAAGCGGACGGATGGAATACCAACCGGCCGCCGCAGCCGGGAGAAAAGGCTACCTACGGGGGATTCTATACACAGGACGAGGTGCGGGATGTGGTCGCATATGCGGCGGCGCGCGGTGTGGCGGTCGTGCCGGAGATCGAGATGCCGGGCCATTCGAGCGAGATTTTTGCCGCGTATCCGAGCCTTTCGTGTCTGGGCAAAGAGCAGTTCGTGACACCGGGCGGGTTCTATCCGGAGGATATGGCGACCTGTTTTTGTGCGGGTAACGACTCTTCGTTCCTGTTCCTGCAAGGGGTGATCGACGAGGTGGTCGAACTGTTCCCGGATGCGCCGTACATCCATGTCGGCGGCGACGAGGTGAACATGAAGTTTTGGCGGAATTGTCCCAAGTGCTGCAAACGGATGAAAGATCTGGGGCTGAAGAATACGCATGAGCTGCAAAGCT
Source organism: Rikenellaceae bacterium (assembly GCA_020859745.1). Taxonomy (GTDB): domain Bacteria; phylum Bacteroidota; class Bacteroidia; order Bacteroidales; family Rikenellaceae; genus Rikenella. Next base: position 1,971 of record JAJBVQ010000072.1, on the reverse strand, counting down.
ATTTCATGCACCGGATGGAGGAGTATATCAATTCCAAGGGTAAAGCGATCATCGGCTGGGACGAGATCCTGGAAGGCGGCCTGGCGCCCAATGCGACGGTGATGAGCTGGCGCGGCGAAACGGGGGGCATCAAGGCCGCTAAAATGGGCCATGATGTCATTATGACGCCGGATTCTTACCTCTATTTCGATTTTTACCAGAACGATCCGCAAGTGGAGCCGAGGGCTGCCGGAGGGCTGACGACTACCAAGCATGTGTACAGCTATGAACCGATTCCCGAAGCGCTGACGCCCATGGAAGCGAAGCATATCCTCGGAGCCCAGGCCAATGTATGGTGCGAACATATCCGCGACGGCAAGCATGTGGAGTATATGGTGCTTCCGCGCATGGCGGCATTGGCGGAAGTCGTATGGTCGCCGAAAGAGGCCCGCGACTATCCGGATTTTGCAAAACGTCTCGAAACGCAATATGACCGTTACCGGGCGATGGGGGCGAACTATCATCCGGGGGCGGATCAGGTCGAATTCGCGGTCGCTTACGATTCGGTGGAACGGGTGTTCCTGATGACGTTGGCGACGGAACTTCCGGGTGGCGAAATGCACTATACCACCGACGGGACCGAGCCGACGATGCACTCTGCGCTCTATAAGGAGCCGATCCGTATCGATTCGGCGACAACCGTGCGGGTGGTTGTGGGGAAGAAAGGCAAGCGGATTTCGAAGTCGGTGTCCGAAAAGATGGCGGGAATGCATAAGGGTGTGGGTAAAACGGTGAAATATAACAGTCTGCCGAGTCCGGCTTATGCGGGTTCCCCGTCAACGCTGGTAGACGGTTTGACGGGTTCCATCAGCCACAAGGACGGTTTCTATCAAGGTTTCAACCGGTCGGATTTCGATGTGGTGGTCGATCTGGGAGAACGGACGAAGTTTTCGGAGGTGACCGGTTCTTTTCTGCAAACAGCGGGTTCGTGGGTTTATCTGCCGGTGGAGTTGGTCGTATCCGTTTCGGACGACGGGGTCAATTTTACAGAGGCCGGGCGGGTTACGCCTCAGGCAGACCCGCACCAGTCGCCGGAAAAGCGGTACCCTGTTACCGTGAAGGGGAATTTCGATGCCCGGTATGTCCGTGTAGTCGGTGTCAATGGCGTGACTCCCTCGGGGCTTCAGGGGGCCGGCCATAAGAACTGGATATTTGCCGACGAGATTTTTATTAGGTAGCCTCCTCTGTTTGAGTTAAAGAAGAAGGCCGAAACGACGTTTCGGCCTTCTTTTGTTTTACATCATCGGAGATTCATCCGGAAGTGACGGATCGTACCGGAAATCACTGAGCTTTGCAGTGGCGCTGCTTGATCCGGTGCCGGTTAGTCCGGCCCACATGTCGCGCGAGAAATCCCATTCCCAGATATACCGGATTTCAGTAATTGTTTCATAATCAGGCAATGGCACAACGGTCCCCTGAACGATCACATTGAGGCTTAATTCCTCTGTGCTATTTATCTTTCTGGCGTGCACCCCTGTGCTATATTGGATTCTTACGGGAGTGCCGCCCGGTGATGAAAAAACGACGTCGCAGTAGGCGAAAAATTCGACATAAGTGCCGTTGGAATAAGTAGTACCGAGGGGAATTACCTGTCGTTGCATAACTTCTTGTGCCTGTGAGGCGCCAATAGTTAGGGCCAATACGGCTAGCAGGGAAAAAAGAAGTTTTTTCATGTGCGTAAAGTTTAGGTGTTGAGTAGTTGTATTTCAAAGATAGGTATGTAGTATTATAAAAACAAATTGAAATACAACTTTTGTGCAGGGTGTAATTATAAAAAAGCGCTGATATTTTGCAATACCGGCGCTGTTTGTTCATAAAAAAGGCCGGATCGATATTTTATCGATCCGGCCTTTGCGATTGTCGGGGTACCAGGATTCGAACCTGGGACCCCCTGCTCCCAAAGCAGGTGCGCTAACCGGACTGCGCTACACC
>JAJBVQ010000134.1 GCA_020859745.1 Rikenellaceae bacterium | reverse complement strand
GCATAATCCTGCCCGTCCACCGACACCGGTTCCCAGAATTTTTCGTCGTAATTGGCATCCTCGTTCCGCACGTTCCCCTCCACGAACGCCGTCATAGACACCTCCGCCGAACCCGACAACAGAGTCAGCTTATAGGAAACCGCACCCAGCTCAGGCTCCGCCATAGACACCAGACGCCTCGCCTCCGCCCCCACCCGGATACCGTTCGGCAATAAGACCGTAAACGCCCGGGTCAGCAACCCCCGCCGCATGTCCAGTTCGCGGCGAAACTCCTCCACACGGCAGGTAGCCAAATCCAGCCGCATCCCGCCGATATAAATATCCACCCCCGGCCAGAACGCCGAGTTGAGCACTTTGGCAAAATACTCCGGATAACCGTTCTTCCACCAGCCTACCCGCGTCTTATCGGGATAAAAGACGCCGCCGATATAGTTTCCCTGCAACGAACGGCCGCCGAAATGCTCTTCGAAATTCGCACGCCCCCCCATCGTCCCGTTCCCGATGCTGAACAGACTTTCCGAAGCCATGCACGTCCGCGCGTCCTGCGCATCGAACCCCGTTTCGACGATCTTCCACGGATCGACCTCCAACCTGCGGTCACTCATTTTCGTATCGTATTTAATTGATTCCTGATCTCCGTCCACTCAATCCCGGCGAACCCCGGAATGACCAAATCCGCCTCTTTCAGCACCTCCGGCGAACCGACCCCCACGCCGTACATCCCGCCCGCATGGGCCGCCTCGATACCCGCCACCGCATCCTCGAACACCACGCATTCCCCGGCCGGAACATCCCCCAGTAAAGCAGCGCACTTGAGGAAAACTTCCGGATCGGGCTTCGTCCGGCTGACCATCGTCCCGTCCACCACCGCGTCGAACAACTCCCCGATCCCCAGCCGCGCCAAGATGATCCCGGTATTCTTACTGGCCGATCCCAGCGCTGTCCGCACCCCGTCCGCCCGCACTTCCTCTAAGAAAGGGAGAACCCCCGGCAATATCTCGTCCGGCGTCATCCGCGAAATATACTCCACATACCAGCCGTTTTTGCGCTCCGCCATCTCTTCCTTCTCCTGCGGGGAAAACCGGCCTTGCATACCGCCCACCTCCAGCAATATGTCGAGCGACCGCATCCGGCTGACCCCCTTCAGGCGCTCGTTGTCGGCCTCGGAGAACCCGAACCCTAACTCCGCCGCCAGCCGCCGCCAAGCCAGGTAATGATATTTCGCCGTGTCGACGATTACGCCGTCGAGGTCGAACAGTGCCCCACGTATCATAGTCGAAAATAGATTTGTCTGACGTAAATATACGAAAAAAGGGCTCCCCTACCGCAGTAAGACAAAGAGCCCCGAAAAAATTAACCGCCGTATTCAGGATTAAAGCAGCTTGTTGAGCTTTTCGGCCAAAGCCGCTTTGGTCGTAGCCCCGACCTGTTTGTCCACGACCTGTCCCCCCTTGACGAAGATGATCGTCGGGATATTCCGGATCGAGAACTGCGCCGCGATCTCGTCGTTCGAATCCACATCGCACTTCCCGATGATAGCCTTGTCGGCATAATCGTTCGCAAGCTCCTCGACGATAGGCCCTACCATGCGGCACGGCCCGCACCATTCCGCCCAGAAGTCGATAACCACCGGTTTGTCCGAAGCCATAATTTCCTTGAAGTTGGCCGAATTGATCTCTAATGCCATAACACGTTTCTGTTTAAAAATTTATCGAATTGAAATTTAGTTCTTCCCTATGCAAAAAGCATACAAATCTAATCAATTTATCCGGTATTTGAAACCGTAATCGTCCAACAGCCCCACCACCTGCGCGTTCAGCTCGATCTTCGGCGTGCGCGTGCGAAGGGCCACTTTGACCCCGCTCTCCGGGTCGAAAATATGGAACAGCAGCGACACCTGCCCCACCGACGCAGCCGCCGTGCTCGACAGGTCCGTGATAAACCCGGTGGACAAATCCTGCACAGGCACCGTCACCACCAGCTCCCGGATGTCGCTCTCCATCACTTCCGCCAGACTCTTCATGCTCTTGATCACGATCTCCATCTCGCCCGGCCGGAAACGGCTCATCTGCACCCGCCCCTTGATGAGAATCGAATTCTGTTCGAAACAGAACGAGTGGAACGTCTCCCAGTCCTTGCTCCACAGCGTGAAGGTATGGCTTCCGCTGAAATCCTCGACCGTGAACCGCCCGTACGGCTTCCCCGTCTTCGTCGTGAGGTACTGCGCAGAAGTCACCATCCCCGCCACCGTGAAATCGCGCTCCCGCATCGACGAGAGGTCGTCCAGCTCGCTCACCGTGTTGGAGCAATACTTTTCGATCAGTATCCGGTAGTCGTCCAGCGGGTGCGACGAGAGGTAGATACCCACCACCGCCTTCTCCTTTTCCAGCGTTTCGAGCTTGCCCCACGTCTCCGCGCACGGGATCTCAGGCTGCTGCACCATCACGCCCGACATCATGTCCCCGAACAGGCTGTTTTGCTTCTGCGCCCGCTCCGCCTGCACCAAACTCCCGTAGCGAATAAGCGACTCGATAAACGAAGCCCCCTTGTTATCCTGCGCGAAGAACTGACTCCGGTGGAACGGCGCGATCGAGTCCAACGCCCCCGCCAAAGCCAGGCATTCGATATTCTTCTTATTGACCGTTTGCAGGTTCACACGCTCCACGAAGTCGAAAATATCCTTGAAATCCCCATTCGCCTTCCGCTCGTCCAGGATCGCCTGCACCGCATTCTCGCCCAAGCCCTTGATCCCCCCCATCCAGAAGCGGATATTCTGTTCGGTGTCCAACGAGCACTGGTGCCGGCTCTAGTAGACAGCCGCCCCCTGGACGGGCGCGCC